>CACXQO010000045.1 GCA_902769815.1 uncultured Bacteroidia bacterium
GTCCGCACTCGGGGCAGAAATTGCCTTCGAACTCGGTGCCGCAGTTGAGGCAATGGGTGGTCTTGGTTTGGGTTTCGACTTCGGTTTGTATTTCGTTTTCCATGAGTGTCCGTTTTTTTTGACGTGGCAAATGTAGGAAATACTTTGATGTTTTGTGAAAAGTTTGTGATTTTGTTGTGTTATTGGGATTGATGATGAGCAAGAGGGGTGATTGAAATCAATCTTTTGAATTTAGGTAGGAAAATGTTGGGAATTGGAGAAAAAGAATTACCTTTGCGCCGAAAATAAGATAGAAAATGAAGCCTCGGTATTTGAACTTTAACGTTTCGGCAAGAACGGCCCGGCTTATTGGTAGGGAAAACTTTGCCAATGCTGAAGGCGCTATTGTTGAGTTAGTGAAGAACACCTATGATGCCGATTCCAGGATTTGTTTTGTCGTTTTTGATATTCAAGAAGATAAGCGTAAGTCGTCCATTTATATTATTGATTGTGGCGAAGGAATGACCGAAGATGTGATTTCCAAGCATTGGATGACCATCGGAACGGATGACAAATTGAATAATGCCTTTTCCAAAAATGGGAGGGTCAAAAGTGGCGCAAAAGGAATTGGCCGTTTTGCCTTAGATCGATTGGGCAAAAAGGCGGAAATGATTACTTTTTCTGATAAGACAGAACAAGGTTTACTATGGACTATTGATTGGACTGATTTCGAAAAGAAAGGGAATACCCTTGCTGATATTAATGCGTCATTGGATTCTATTGATTATGGAAAACTTCGGGAAAAAGTTGGAAAATATAGGCTGAATCGGTTTGATACATTAAGCGATTTGTTTTCAAATGATTACCAAGGTACTATAATTAGGATTAGTGACCTTAATGACGACTGGGAAGAGTATCAACTCAGGAGTCTCAACACCAACTTGGAAAATCTATTTCCACCTCATTTGTCATCTGATTTCGAAATCTATTTATACTCGTTTACTGCCCCAGAGATGTTTGGCAAAGTGAAGAGTGCAAACTATGATGATTTTGATTATAGAGTTGAAGCTTCATATCCAGGAGAGGGACGTGTCATTAATGTCAAATTGTGGCGTAATGAATTGAATGTATCTCTTCTTGAGAGTGAATATAAGGAAGTCTTTGAAATGGATACAATGAAGTCTGACCCGTACAGGTTGGAGGACTTCAAATCGAATCCGGTTACGATAGATGTTCAAATTAATTCTTCAATTGAGGAAGAGAGATTGAAGCGGTTGGGTGCTTTCCAATTTGTGTTTTATTTTGTGAAGAATACCGCAAATGACGACGGTGAGAGTTTCTCAGATAAAAAGTATCCGTATAATAGTGTGGACTCGGCTTATCGAAAAAATTGGCTGAAGAAGTTTCGTGGAGTAAAAATCTACAGGGATAACTTCCGTGTCCGTCCTTATGGTGAAGACGGAAATGATTGGTTAGGCTTGGGTGAAAGGCAAGGAAGAAGCCCGGGAGGTCCTGGCCAGAAATTGGGAGGATACCGAATCAGGCCCAATCAGATTTCAGGTGCTGTTTTCATATCTCGTTTGCAGAATGCCGTTTTTGAAGACAAATCAAGTCGTGAAGGTATTCAAGAAAACGAGGATTTTGTTCTTTTCAAGAACTTGTTGCTGACTATTATTGGTGCGTTTGAAACGGACCGTAATACAATAATGTATAACCTTAATCTCCTATATAAGAAGAAACATCCCATAGATAGCAAGGCCAAGGAGATTTCAGACCGTGTAAATGAGGAGTCCAAGGATAAGAAGAAAGGCAAGAATGACACTTATGAACGAACAGATGAAGAGGTGTTGGCTGCAGGCTATTCATCACTTGAAAGTGAACTTAGCGAAAAGGAAGATGAGATTCGGCTTTTGCGTGGTTTGGCGAGTAGTGGAATCGCAATCGCCTCTTTCACTCATGAACTGAGAAGTTTGTCCAATCGGTTGCTTCCAAGGACGGAAATGTTGGTTGAATTGCTGAAAGAGTTTATCAGTAAAGAACAACTGCAAGGAATTGACAAGTATGACAACCCGTTTTATCATATAGAACTCATCAGAGAAGAGGATAACAAGTTGCATCAATGGTTGAATTACACCTTAAATACGGTGAAAAAGGACAAACGCGAGCGCCACAACATTGTCATCTCTGATTACTTTACAAGATTTGAGCAGACTTGGAAGGAAGCGTTGAAAAGGAAATCTATTGATGTCCATTTGAACGGAGATTCTCATTCTCAAGATTGTGTTAGAGGATTTGAAATGGATTTGGATAGCATCTTTAATAATTTTGTGACCAATTCGGTCGCGTCATTGTTAAGAACACCTCGGAATGACAAACAAATCACCATTTTGTGGAAAACAGACCACGGATGTATGGTGATTGATTTTGAAGATAATGGGATGGGATTGGCAGAAGAGTATAGGTCAAAACCAGAGGTGATTTTTAATGCTTTTGAAACTTCCACGGTGAACAAGGATGGTGAGAAAACAGGAACCGGAATGGGGCTGTTTATCGTGAAAGGTATTATAGACAGTTATAAAGATTCATCGATCAGCATTACTAAAATCGATAATGGATTCGGTTTAAGAGTGATTTTTAAATGTAGCAATTATGGAGAAAAACAATAAAATGTTTACGATAGGGTATCTTGATGAAGAAGAACAATGGAAACTGATGTTTAGGAATTCATTGAAATCTGACTTTAACATAGTTCTTCTTGATTTGCCTGAAAAAGTATCAGATATTTGGCAGATTGTCGAAAAAGAAAAACTTGATGCCTTGATTGTGGATTTTCGCCTGTTTGAATCTGGTAAAGTTACTTATAATGGTAATGATGTTGTGAAAGACATTAGAAGTCACAACCTTCATTTGCCAATGTTTGTCATTACTTCCTATGAAGATAATGCAATTGAACTATGCGAAGATGTTTTTATTGTTCGTGGCAAGGATATGCTTACGGATACGCAAAAAATATCTTTGTTCAAAAAAATGCTTTCAAGAGCGATTAATACCTATAACCATCAGATTATAGAAGCGAATGAAACTGTTCTTGAGATTAATCGTAAACTTGAAAAAGGAATGTCGTTATCGGCTGAAGAGGAAGAAAAGCGTTTTAGGGCGGAACGCTTCTTGGCAGAGTTAAACATTCCGGATTCATTTGACTCAAATATGTTGACGAGCGCATATTCCTCTCAATTGCAAAGCCTAATAGATGCCGCCAATAAGATAGTCGATTCAATAAACAGCAAATGATGAAATTCAGAGAGTTTTTGCCTGTCAGGAGGGACAATCCCAAACAAGTCAGACGCTATTCAGAACACAGGGATGAGTTGCGTGAGGATTTCCATAAGCGTTGTGGATATTGCGGCGATTCCGATTATTTTCGTATGGAATATTACGAGGTGGATCATTTTGCTCCAAAGGAAGTGTTGAAGACTATAGGAATAACTGACTATTCAAATCTAGTGTATTCTTGTAGGAGTTGTAATAATAGTAAACGAGACAAATGGCCTACAGAGGACGAACATGTACATAATGATGGAAGTGTCGGCTTTATAGACCCATGTAATGCTGATTATGACCGGCAATTTGAAAGAAACGCCGATGGAAGTGTTGTTCCCCAAACCCCGTTAGGCACTTGGATGTTTTATACCCTAAATCTTGGAAATCCAAAGCATCGTATTGTTTGGATGCTAACGGCTATCAAAGAAAGATTAGAATTGTTGAAATCAGTGGATTTGGAATCATTGGATGCAGAGCAAAGTCGTGCAATAATTGAATTGCATCGTCAGTATATGACCCTTGAGGATACTTTGAGAAAGTGAATTCAATGATCAAGGTGTTCCAATATCTTAAACGACAGCCAAAAGACACATCGTTTATCAATGGTCTTTTTGTTACGGCTTTCCTCAAAGGAAACGGCTTGATTTCTCTCCATAATAGTGTTATTGCAGAATATGTTTTTTCTGATGAAGCGGACTTAAAACGAGTTGATGAATTCTTGGCGATACTATTGTCGTATGAAAAGGAGTTCTCGTTGGAAGTCCTTATCAGTCTTTTTGAGTTTGTGGTGTCTCCTGCTGATAAGAAGGTTGATGGGGCAGTATATACGCCTAAATATATCAGAAAGACTATAATTGATAAATGCTTTTCGAAAGTTACCAATTGTTCGAAGAAAACCAGAATTGCCGATATTGCTTGTGGCTGTGGCGGCTTTTTGATGGATGCGGCGCAAAAACTCCATCAGCAAACGGGACTATCATATAAGGTGATTTATGAAGAGTGCATCTTTGGTATTGACATACAACCTTATAGCATTGAGCGGACAAAAGTATTACTTTCAGTGGCGGCTTTGGTTGATGGAGAGGATGCTGATTTTGATTTCAGATTATTCATTCACAATGCGCTTGATTTTGATTTCGGGTATGTTCTTCCTGACTTTTCCGGCTTTGATGTGATAGTAGGTAATCCTCCCTATGTCTGTTCTCGCTACATTCCCCAACACATTAAGGATTCTATGAAGCAGTGGTCTGTATGTTCGGCCGGTCACCCTGATTTGTACATCCCTTTTTTCCAAGTGGCATTTGAGAGTCTTAAACCCAACGGTATCCTTGGATACATTACGGTGAACTCGTTTATGAAAAGTCTTAACGGTAAGGCACTTCGGTATTACTTTCATGAAAAAAAACCACTAATTGAGATTTTGGATTTTAGAGGGAAGCAAATATTTAAAAAGAGAAGCACATATACTTGTTTGTTCTTTTTGAGAAAACAGGAGAGCAAGAGCGTGTATTATGCAATAAATGATGAGCCAAAGTATCTTCCTGACAAACGACAAACAAAAGTTGACTATCAGACTCTTGATCCGATAAAAGGATGGACTCTTAATCGTCATCATGAGATTTTGGTATATGAGCAAAAAGGAATTCCAATAAAAGAATATTGCCAAACGAGGCATGGAATTGCGACGTTAAGTAATAAAACCTATGTTTTTATGCCATCATCAGAAGATGAAAGGTATTATTATTTGCAAAGGGGAAATGAAACTATCAGAATTGAGCGAGACATTTGCAGAAGTATTGTTAATAGCAACAAACTCAATGGTGAAGTAAATTTCTCATCCATTGTTGAAAAGATTGTTTTCCCATATAAACCAACGGAAAACGGTCGAATGTCAGTAATAGAAGAGGATGTTTTTGCTGAAAAATATCCAGAGGCCTATTCGTATTTATTGGGTGAAAGGACAGTGCTGGAGAAACGAGATAAAGGACAGGCAAAAGATTATGTGTCATGGTATGCATACGGCAGAACTCAATCATTGACGCTACCGTATTATAAGTTGTTTTTCCCAAAAATAGCCAATCGTCCTTTGCGTTGTGAATTGATAGGAGACCCGTCTCTGATGTTATATAACGGGATGGCATTTGTCAGCGACGAGGAAGAAAGATTATTGGTTTTGAAAAAAGTTTTAGAGTCTGAAGTGTTCTGGAATTATGTTGTGGCAAATGGTAAACCATATATGTCAGGTTTCTATTCGTTAAACGGTTCAAATATCCTACATTTTTGTGTTCCGAAACTCTCAAATGAAGAAAAAGTAGGTTTGTTGAAACTTGTCGACAAGAGAGAGATAGAGCATTTTCTTATGGATTATTACACATAGTTTGGTAATTGGGACAATTTGTCACAAAACCGACCCTTAACTCGTTGATTATATGTCAATTTGTCACATCAAATTAATGAAAATTCGTGGTAAATTCCTGATAATTCGTGTTTTAAGAAAAACGGGCATTGGCGGCTGTTCGTGTTGGCTGAATATTTGATGTCCTCTCCGCCGAAAACAGAAAGGAAAACAAACCATGAACATCAACCAATTCACAATCAAAGCGCAGGAGGCCATCGGGAAGGCTCAGGAGATAGCGCAAAGCCATCAGAGCCAGACCGTTGAGGCCATCCACCTGCTGAAGGGCGCGTTGCTCGCCGACGATTACTTGGTGCCCAATCTGATGAAAAAGTTGGGCGTCAATGTGGCGCGGCTCAACGATGCCCTCGACCAAGCCATCAACTCGCAACCGCGCAGCAGCGGCACGGAGTTGTATTATTCCTCGGAGGTCAGCCGCATCTTCAACGACGCCCTGACCCAAGCCAAGAAGATGGGCGACGAATACGTCTCGATCGAGCATTTGCTGTTGGCCATCTTCGAGAGCAACAGCCTCGCCTCGCAGATGATGAAGGAACAAGGCGTGAACAAAAACGACCTCGAAACCGCCATCAAGCAGTTCCGCAAAGGCAAGAAGGTGGACTCGCAGGATGCCGAGCAGAACTACGACAGCCTGAACCGTTTCGCCAAGAACCTGAACGAACTCGCCCAACAGGGCAAACTCGACCCCGTGATTGGCCGTGACGAGGAAATCCGTCGTGTGCTGCAAATCTTGAGCCGACGCACCAAGAACAACCCAATATTAATAGGTGAGCCGGGCGTGGGTAAGACCGCCATCGTGGAGGGCTTGGCTCAGCGTATTGTCAATCGAGACGTGCCGGAAAACCTGAAGAGCAAGACCGTGTTCTCGTTGGATATGGGTGCCTTGCTCGCCGGCGCGAAATACAAGGGCGAGTTTGAGGAACGTCTGAAAAATGTCGTCAAGGAAGTCGTGGACAGCGACGGCGAAGTCATCCTGTTTATCGACGAGATCCACACCTTGGTCGGTGCGGGCGGTGGCGAAGGCGCAATGGACGCGGCCAACATCCTGAAGCCTGCCCTGAGCCGTGGTGAGTTGCGGGCCATCGGTGCCACCACCTTGAAGGAATACCAACAGTATTTCGAGAAGGACAAGGCGTTGGAGCGTCGTTTCCAGAAGGTGATGGTGGATGAGCCTGACGAGGCTTCGGCCATCAGCATCCTCCGTGGCTTGAAGGAGCGTTACGAAACCCACCACCACATCCGTATCTTGGACGAGGCCATCATCGCCGCCGTGCAACTCTCGGTGCGTTACATCAGCGACCGTTTCCTGCCCGACAAAGCCATCGACCTGATTGATGAGGCCGCCTCGCGTCTGCGTCTGCAAATCGACTCGGTGCCCGAGGAACTTGAGGACGTGGAACGCGCCATCCGCCAGTTGGAAATCGAGCGCGAGGCCATCAAGCGCGAAAACGACACCAAGAAGGTGGAGGAGATAGGGAAGGAGTTGGCCGAACTCAACGACAAGCGCACTGCCATCAAAGCCAAGTGGGAGACCGAGCGGCATTATGTGGAACTCATTCAAAAAGAGAAGAATAACATCGAGACCTACAAGCACCAGGCCGAGGTGGCCGAGCGCGACGGCGACTATGGCCGTGTGGCAGAGTTGCGTTACGGCAAGATTCGCGAGGCGGAGGCCGCCATCGAGAAGGCCAAGGCCGACCTGCTTGAAGCGCAAGGCGACCACCCGCTTGTGGACGAGGAAGTCGGCTCCGACGACGTGGCCGAAATCGTGTCGCGTTGGACGGGCATTCCGGTCAATAAGATGATGCAGAGCGAGCGCGAGAAGCTCCTGCACCTTGAAGACGAACTGCACAAGCGCGTGGTGGGTCAGGACGAGGCCATCACCGCCGTTAGCGATGCCATCCGACGTAGTCGTGCGGGCTTGCAGGATGCCAAACGCCCCATCGGTTCTTTCATCTTTATGGGTACCACGGGCGTGGGTAAGACCGAGTTGGCGAAAGCCTTGGCGGAGTTCCTGTTCGACGACGAGAACGCCATGGTGCGTATCGATATGTCGGAGTATCAGGAGCGTCACACGGTGTCGCGACTCATCGGAGCGCCTCCAGGCTATGTGGGCTACGAAGAGAGCGGCCAACTAACTGAGGCAGTGCGCCGCAAGCCGTATTCCGTCATCCTGTTGGATGAAATCGAGAAGGCTCACCCCGATGTGTTCAACATCCTGCTGCAGGTGCTTGACGACGGCCGTCTGACCGACAACAAAGGCCGTACCGTCGATTTCAAGAACACCATCGTCATTATGACCTCCAACATCGGCGCGAACATCATCCAAGAGAACTTCGCCGGCTTGACCGAAAGTAATGCCGAGGAAGTCTTTGAGAAGACCCGCAACGAGGTGATGGAGCAGTTGAAGCAGTTTATGCGGCCAGAGTTCTTGAACCGTGTCGATGACATCATTATGTTCAAGCCTTTGGACGAGAGCCAGATAGCCGCAGCGTGCAGAAGATGCTGGCCGCCAACGACATCAAGATTGACATCACCGATGCCGCCGTGGACTTCATCGCGCAGCAGAGCTACAACCCGCAGTACGGAGCGCGTCCCGTGAAGCGTATGATGCAGCGTGAGTTGCTCAACTCGCTCTCGAAGATGGTGCTGGCCGACAAGGTGGACAAAGCGAAGACCATCATTGTGGATGTTAGCGATAATGAGGTGATATTTAGAAATTAACCTTGTTTAAGGTACATAACGAAGGCTGTAAATCAATTCATGGTTTACGGCCTTTTTTTGTTTTTATTCTTTGTGAACTAAAAAACTGTAATTTTGCAATGATTAAAACTGTTCGTTAAACACTTTGAAGGCATAAGAAAACAATGGAATATCAAGATGTATTAGATAGTATTTCAAAACTAAAAAAACCATACAAGTATTATCTATATTTGTTATGGCGAGGTCTTATTACGGTAATATGTTGTGTTGTGTTTTTGGGGGCTGTTGCCGCTTTGATATATTTGGGGATAGAAAAGGGATGGTTTGATAGTTTTATAGAAACGCCTGGGGCTTTTATTTTTATTTTTTTTGTACCTATAGTTGTTGTAATTGGCAGTGTTGTTAGCGGTATTGTAGCTATATGGAGGTGGGGGGTATCTGATAAGCTTAGAGATTGGGCATGTCAAAACTATAACAATGGCTATCTTACGGGTAGCAAGGGTTATCGATTGAGAATAGAGGAATTAATAAACAAGTATTATGAAGAATGGGAGGTTTTAGTCAAAACAGAAGACTACGAGTTTGACTGGCTTCAAGAGTGGAGAAAAACCACTATTGAATTGCCATATTATAGAAAATATCCTACTGATAAAGTCGAAACAAATAAAGTAGAGATTCCTTTATTTTATAATGGCAACTATTATTCAAAAGATGATTATAAACAAATCATTTCTGAATTGAATGTGCAAGAAGGAGAGAAGTTGATATATGACATTGTTGAGCCAACTATTATTGCACCGCGGTATTATTCGGTTTTTCTTTCTGGAAGATTTCCTGATTGCATTATTTCAAGATCAGATACTATGCGCTCCATCATTGTAACAAAAGACGGAACACATACAATTGTTTTTCTTGCACAGTATTCATCATTGAATGATATTGAAGATATATGTACTCCAGATTTTTTGGAGAGCTTAATTCCATCAAAGAAATTGTCAATTATTGCAATACGCAAAGAGTACACAAAAGAAGAATTGGCATTGGAATGTGAGCATCGTAGAGATGTTGTGGTATTTAACGGAAAATATGACGAGCTGCAACATAAACTAGAAAGTTGGAGACAGTTGTTAGGGTATCCATATTATTACTTTTACAATTATTATCCTTCGGACATGGCAAATATAGGGAGAGAGAATCAGGAGATAAGAGATATGATATATGATTTTAAGAGCTCATCACCGAGTAAGAGAAATATGGCAAGATCATATAGACACAAATATCCTCATGGCAGTAGTTTTTTACCAATTGCAAGTCAACAGAAACAATATTGCCGATATCAGAATGCCTACGATAAAGTTGTAAATCTGGTTTCTAAAAAGATTTCCAATACATTTGGATGCGATGCAGCATTACAAATTTCGTTCGTGTGTATTCCAGCAGACTCAGAAGAAACAACACATAATAGGTTGGAAGAATTTTGTACAACGGTGTGTTATCGTACTGGTATGGATAATGCATTCCAATATGTAAAAGGTATTGCTGACGAGCTTCCTAAACACATGGGAGGAAAAGGATTAATCGATATAGTATTGGACAAGACCTATTTTGAGGGAAAACAAGTAGTGATATTTGATGACATTGTCACACACGGCACCACGATGAGTAAAATGATTAATGCATTAAATGAATGTGGAGCTAAAGTCTTGTTTATAATTACACTTGCAAAAACTTGCAATTATATATCTCAGCATCCTATTAATTCAGACAAACAATAGTGTTGTAGTAAATTGTTTATTTTTTGCAAAATCATAACGAACAGAAAAATGGAACGCCATATCGAAATACCGAAAATACAAATCGTGATGGTTTTCGTGGCAATTTGAGATGGAGTAATCATTCAATTTCTAATCTTTTCCCAATCTTTCAGGCACAAGCAGTTCAAAGAA
The DNA here is from genome assembly GCA_902769815.1 of uncultured Bacteroidia bacterium. Lineage (GTDB taxonomy): Bacteria > Bacteroidota > Bacteroidia > Bacteroidales > F082 > Limimorpha. The sequence continues at coordinate 10,366 of CACXQO010000045.1, forward strand.
TGGACTTTTTCGGAAAAAGTGTGTGTGTTGGGGTTCTATTTCTCGGAAAAAGTGTATTTTTGCGGTGTAAAAATCACGGAAAAAGTGTGTTTTTAAGGTATTAAATTGTCGGAAAAAGTGTTAAGTATATGTTATTCAGGAAAATAGAAAAAGAGATTAGGGACTATTGTCAGAACAAACCGAACAAGATTTTGGTTGTTGATGGTGCCCGTCAGGTCGGGAAGTCATTTATCATCCGCTACGTCGGGCAGCAAATGTTTGACAACTATATCGAAATCAATCTGTTGGAGGATGCCGATGGGGTGCGTTTCTTTGAGTCGGCCAAAACTACGGAGGATTTCTATTTCCGTTTGAGTTCGGTCGCCAAAGGCAAGCTGGGAAACAAGGAAAACACCTTGGTCTTTCTCGATGAGATTCAGGCCTATCCGCATCTTTTCACGATGTTGAAGTTCCTGAAAGCCGATGACCGTTTCACCTACATCGCAAGCGGCTCATTGCTCGGCATGGCGTTGGCCAAGTCGGTTTCCATCCCGATAGGAAGCATTCAAGTGAGACACATGTATCCACTTGATTTCGAGGAGTTTCTTATGGCAAACGGTTTGGGTCAAGATGTAATCGACCACATCAGAAAGCAATTCGAACAGGAATTGCCGCTTGACGAAGGCTTTCATGCCAAGATTCTTGACTTATTCAAGAAATACCTGCTGATTGGCGGCCTTCCCGATGCGGTAAACACGTTTTTGGCGACGACGGATATTGTGGAAGTGAGGCGTGTCCAGTTGGAAGTGCATGACTATTACGGCGCGGATGCCTCTCAATATGATGTCGCAAACAAGTTGAAAATCAGGAATGTGTATGATTCCGTGCCGTCCAATCTTGAGAACAAGCGGAAGCGGGTGTTTGCCAATCGCATCGAAAACAAACCCGGCAAGCGTTTCGATGACTATTTGGAGGAGTTTGACTATTTGGTCAATGCGGGTATCGCTTTGGAGGTGAAGGCCGTTTCGCAACCCAAGTTCCCGCTTTTGGAGTCGATGCAGAAGAACCTTTTGAAGCTGTATCTCAACGATGTAGGCATTTTGACTGGGCTGTTGTATGGTCGCAATGTGGCCGCCGTACTGGATGACATTAAGAGCATCAATTTGGGTTCTGTGTATGAGTCGGTGGTGGCGCAAGAGCTTCACGCCCACGGACATCGGTTGTTTTATTACGACAACAAAAAGCAAGGCGAGGTGGATTTCCTCGTGGAAAGCGACCTGCTGTTGTCGGTGGTGCCGATTGAGGTGAAGTCGGGCAAGGATTACACCGTCCATAGTGCGCTCTCGACCTTCGTCACGACGAAAGAATACAATGTCAAAAAGGCGTATGTGCTTACCAACGACCGAAATGTCTTCACCGAGGAAGGGATTACCTATCTGCCGGTTTATTATGTGATGTTTTTCTGAAGGTGTGAAGCGTATGATGCAGCGTGAGTTGCCCAACTCGCTCTCGAAGATGATCTTGGCTGAGTCGGTTGACAAGACGAAGACCATCGTTGTGGATGTGAATAGCGAAGGGCTGATTTTCAGGAATTAAGGCTTTGCCGATACAATCGAAAGGCCAAGGAGTGCGTGAGTGCTTCTTGGCTTTTTTTGTGTTATAATTCCTGGTCTAATGGACAAGTGTAAGGCTGGAGGTTTTCACCTGTTTGTTGAGGGCGTTGGAGGAAGTGCTAATTTTGCAGTTCTGGCAAGCGGAATCGGGCTCTGTTGGAGAGCTACCCGACAAGTGATAGCTGGAAATCAATGTACCAGTGAAGGGCTATCCTCAATTGGACAATTCTCCGCTGTACGGTCTTGGCCGAGCAGTCGGACTTCTCCTGCGAGTAGGTCTGCTGGTGCGTCACATATTCGTCCCCAAGCTCCGTGTCGCTCACGCGCTCGCCGCCGAGAAATTGTCGTTTGCATCGCCAGTATTTGTAAATCTGGACGCCGTTCTTGTGACCGTTTCTTTTCACTATCAGGCATCCGTAAAAAAAGCATATTTTGTTCATAGACTTTGACCTTAGTTTATCCCTTGCAAACATAGGGATTTACAAAGATTTTAGCCTTATATTTGTCCTTTATATCGAAATTCGCGTAAAAAAAACGAAAAAACTTTGAACCTGTACCGCGATTTGAAACAGGTGTTTTCTAATTTTGCGGCGTGATTCGATGTTAATCCCTAAAAACAAACCACTATGGAAAAGAAGTTTGTCGATAGCATCAAGCAACAATTTATGAATTCTGCTTGCGAAGCCTTTGCCAAAAATGATTTTGGCGGAGATGAACAAAAAACTTTAGGTATGTTGGCTGATTTTCTTCTTGCTGCCGATGCTGAATGGCTGCAACATTTCAACATTGGTTTTGATTTTGATTCCTATGAAGAAGAAGGGAAAACGGTTTTCACAGAACCTGTGGTTCGCTTTGTTCCGCAGGAATATTCAAGTTTTGATTCCATTGAGATTGGGAATGATTATTATGAATCTGGCGATGTGTTTATGGAAATTCCCTGTTTCAATGACCTTGATGATGAAACCGACCAAATGAAAGAACGTCAGATGATTGCACTTGAATTTGTTGAAGCAGTGCATAAGGAAAACATACGCAAAGAGACATTGAGGAATGCCGTTATGCCCGGCAAAGGATTTGACCCATTGCAACAAACTTTCATCCTGATGTGGAACCCGGCCATTTCAAGCACCACCATTCATAACCATATTGATAGCATTCCAAATATTGATGATTGGGAATTCAACTGGAGCGTTTATGAATGGGAGAAGGCCAAACTTGGCGACAGGTTTTTTATGGTTCGCGTTGGCGGAGGCAACACTGGCATTGTGATGAGCGGCATTTTCACTTCGGAGCCTTACTCTGACCGAGACTGGAATCGGGTGCGCAAGAACAAGGAAATCCACTATATGGATATGAAACCCAACTTCATCGTTAATCCTGAAACTATGCCTATCATCACTACGGCGCAGTTGCAAGAAGCCATTCCCGATTTCGATTGGAGTAAAGGGCACAGCGGCACACTGCTTACTGATGCCCAAGCGCGAAAGTTGGAGGAAGTATTTGCCGGGTATCTTCACACAGTAGAAGAGAAATTGGATGGAGAAGACCTGAATATCAAACATCTTATTGATGCGCACGACACGGATTGCATTAATGACGTGCTTCAGTTAAATGCCGATAAGTTTTTCCAAATCATTGAAGAAAAGCCGCTTGCTTCGTATTTGATGACCGACACGCAACTTGTTTCAAGAGTAAGGTTTCCATTGCATTATGTTACCATTTGCTGGGATGCTATACTAAGCAGATACGATGAGTATGCAGAGGGATTTAAGGAAACAGTATATCGAAAAAAGTTGCAGAATGATAGGATAAAAGAGTACTTTGAGAAAACATTTGACTTGCAGATGAACGGACTGCCTTACGCCGACTATCGAGAATGTTTCTATTGTTTCGAACCAGAAGATACTATTGAGGACATTGTTTGTGAATCGGAGCGCGTTCTTCAGAAAATGGGATTTTTGCAAAAGGATATTGACTTGTACTGTAGCGTTTACAAAATGGATTTTGAAGCGGTAAAACGTCTATTGGAAGAAGGGGCTAATCCTCAAACAACTTTTGCCGATGATTCTGATAGTTGTTGGGAGCATATTTGTACCGAGAGTGCCTTTTTAAGTAAAGAATTTGATTATAAGATAATTGAAGATGACATAACGATATTTGATACAGATGATGTGGAAAACCTGATTGGTTATGCGGCATACGAAAGTATGTATAGTTTACTTGAACCGTATATTAAAAAAGATGAATGAATTATGGGTACTGACATTTGGATACATATTGAATACAGAAGCCGAAAGACCAAGAATTACAAATATGCAAGAGAGTTTTATGGTGATCGATTATACGGTGTTTTTGGGATTTTGGCAGGCGAGAGAAGTGAGATTGAGCCTATTTATCCTCCCCGTGGATTGCCTAACGATATTACGCGACTAACTTATAAAAAATACAAGGACGACGAGCCCGATTTTCATACAGCCAGTTGGCTTACTTCCTCGGAATTGAGGGAATGTCTTGATGCTGTTGATGAGATTATAAAAAACGAAAAGAGAGACAATTATAATAAAGATTGGTTAAAATGCTATGAGAAGATATACAGATATATGAAATACTATGATGATGTTGGCGAACCGAGCAGAATGGTATTTTGGTTTGATAACTAACGAGGAATGGCAAGATTACTTTGAGAATCCTGATGAGGCCGAAATCTATGGCTTCGAGTTGGATGACGGTGAGGTGCAGATGGCTATTCTGGATTGTTTTATTAAGGAACCAGATGAGAACCAACCGCTGGGAGAATAACTTGGATAGATGAATTTTGAATGAATAAGGTTTGACGCAGATTTATACGCCAAATCCTAGTTAGGTAGTGACAGAAAAAAAGAAGGCTTTCTAACCGTCCCACGGCTGGCCGTACCTCTTTTCCCAATCGGACTTGACACGGTCAATGTTGGCCTTGACTTCCGACGTAATTTCATCCGTGCGGCGGCGGTTGGCCTCTCTCTCCGCATCAGAGGGCGGTTTTGGGGCGGCTTCCCTTTCTTCCCGAACAATCGCACGTATCCCGACAATCAGGATGATGATGCCTATGATTCCGGCAATCCCCCATTCAAACTCGGTCAATACTGGATAGATCATTGTTCTGTCTCCTTTCTTCGCTGCAAATATACACATATATTGTTTCAAATCGCGGTACAAGTTCGCATTATTATGTGAAAAACCTTCATTCGTGGAATACATTTTTTCAACGGAAGCATTGCAGAACGGAATTTGTTAGTATTTTTGCGGCATCAACTTTAACTCAGCAGATAAGATGGAGACAATCACCTTGCAGTATAACCCAAAGAGCAACTTTGCCATCGCTCTTGCCAACTTGATTGAGAAGTCGGAAGGGGTGAAGGTTATAGAAACGAAGCCAACCAAATCCGCAAGAAAGAGGCTGACTGAAAAGGAGCGTGTTTTGGCCGACATTGCTACGGGTGCGGAACAAGCGCGTCGGATCGCCAAGCGCAAGCACAAAACCTACACCGCTGACGAACTGATAGCTTCGTTATGATTACATTTACACCCACGCCGGTCTTCAACAAAAACGTAAAACGCTTAGCCAAGCGTTACCCCTCGTTCATCGAAGACCTGAAAGTTTTTCTCAAAGACTTGGAGAAAAACCCAGAACAAGGCACACCCATTGGAGAATTCCGAAAGATACGAATGGCCATTACTTCAAAAGCCAAAGGAAAGAGTGGCGGCGCAAGGGTGATTACGGTCAACTGCTTGGTGGAAGAAAAGGAGGGCGAAGTGTTTTTGGTAACAATTTACGACAAGAGCCACACCGAAAGCATCACAAAAAAGGAAATGGAAACGGCCTACAATAGCCTCAAGAAGTGACAAACCCAAATGGACTACAAGAAACTAAAAGAAGAACCGCTGAAAAGCGCGGTGCAGCAGGACTTCTTCAACAGTTACAAATACACCCAACTCGGCAATATCGACTTCGTGATTGCCAAAAACATCGTTGAGCGGGGGCAAACCTCGATTTTCGACGAATTTGAGAACGACGACCTGAAGTCGCTGCTTTGGGCAGAGGCCAAACAGGGCACACAGCACGACATCTTCGAGTCGTTTGTGCAACTCATCCTCACCATCGGGAAGGAGCGCACCTTCGAGAAATACCTGCCGCCCAAATACATAGGCGCATTCGACGCGGAGAAGTTCGCCTTCATCGAGTACCACGAAATACAAGGCATCTTCTACCAAAACGACTTCAATTGGAACGTGACACCCTCGAACCACGACACCAAGGAGTTCCGCCAACTCTATGCGCTTTGCAAAAACCTGCTTGAAGAAAACAGCATCCTTTTCTATTTTGAAACGCAAACCGCTGAGTTCAAGGAGTTTATCAAACTGAATTTCAAGACGGACAAGGAGGCGACGGAGAAGATTTCGGTGACGAAAAACAACTTCACCTTCGTGTTCCAGAAGTGGAGCGACAAGGTGAGGCCGACGATTTCAGTGGATTGGGCCAAGGCCAACAAGGCGGGCATCATCTCCGCTGATTTCTTCCTTGCCGACCTGCTTTCGAGCAACGAGGAGTCGCTGAAGGACTCGCTTTATGTGGTGCTGCGCAAGACCAAGTACGAATTAGCCAAGAAGATTGACGAGATGGGGCTGGTTTCCACCTCGTCGGTGGGCTTCAACGACAAGCAGAAGGCCTACAAGCAGTTTTGGAGCATCTATGCGCGACCGCCCAAGGAGGAATATTGGAACTACATCATCGGGCGGCGCGACCTGCTTGTGCCGCAAGACATCCGCGAGCGCAAAGGCTCCTACTTCACGCCCCAGATTTGGGTGGAGAAGAGCCAGCAATATTTGGCCGACGTGCTTGGCGAGACGTGGCAAGACGAGTATTACATTTGGGACTGCTGCGCCGGCACGGGCAACCTGCTGAACGGCCTGACGAACTACGACCGCGTGTGGGCCTCGACCCTTGACAAACAAGACGTTGACGTGATGATGGACCGCATCGCCAACGGATGGAGGATGGCCGAAAACCACGTGTTTCAGTTCGACTTTCTCAACGACGACTTCTCGAAATGTCCCGAGGAACTGCAAGAGATTCTGAACGACCCCGAAAAGCGGAAGAAGTTGGTGGTTTATATTAATCCGCCTTATGCGGAACATGGAAGTAGAAGACAACCTATTGGAACTGGTGAAAACAAAACTAGTGTTGCAACTGAAACTCTTGTATATAAACAATTTGAACAGACTATTGGAGCTGCTGCACGAGAATTGTATGCACAGTTTTTAATCAGAATTTATACAGATATTCCGAATTGTATAATTGGTAATTTCTCTACATTGAAGGGAGTTCAAGCGTTTAATTTTAAGAAGTTTAGAAAATCATTTATATCAAAATTAGAAAAGCTATTTCTTGTTCCGGCAAGTTCATTTGACAACGTAAACGGAACATTCCCTATTGGCTTTTTCGTCTGGAATACTTCAATTTCATCTACTTTTTCTGGAATTGACGCAGAAACCTATGATTCTAAAGGTAACTTTTTGGGAATTAGGCAAGTCCATTCTTATGACGATTGTAAACTTGTTATCGAATGGCTAAGACCATATTTTGATAAAACAAATGAATGTATTGGCTATTTAAGAATGAAGAATACTGATATTCAAAACAAAAGCCAAATATTCATTACAAGTTACCCTTCTGAAGCAGACATCAGAGAAAAAACCTTTACATACATAACAAAGAACAATCTGATACAAATAGCTATTTACTTGACTATTAGAGGTGTAATTGAAGCCACTTGGCTTAACGACCGCGACCAATTCCTCTATCCCAACGACGGTTGGAAGACAGACAAGGGATTTCAGACGGACTGCCTGATATTCACGCTGTTTCACGGGCAGAACAGAATTTCATCGCAACAAGGCATCAACCATTGGATTCCTTTCACCCGCGAGCAGGTGGGCTGCCGCAAGACCTTCAAATCGACGTTTATGGCGGATTATCTTAATGGGAAATTCAAACCCACGGAAGGGCAAGGTCTGTTTGGGGTAGAGACTGTGTGTACACCATCTCTACAATCCATGTCGCCCGATGCGCAAGCCGTTTACGACGCGGGGCTTGCCTTGTGGCGTTATTACCACAGCCAGCCCAACGCCCTCGCCGACGCTTCGTTCTACGACATACGCCTGCATTTCCAAGGCACCAACGACAAAGGCACTATGAACGCCAAGAGCGATGATGAGACTTACACGGAACTTATTTCAGACTTGCGCGAGAAGATGAAACTTCTGGCCAAGCGGATTGAGGCTAAGGTTTATGAGTATGGGTTTTTGAAGTAGGGGGGGGCGTTGTTGGGGATTGAAATCCCCGATGGGGTAGGGTTGCCCTTTCAGGGCTTTGCAAGTGGGTCATAGCCCTGGAAGGGATACTGTCCCCAAAAGTGTGTCTGAGCGTTGACGCGTAAAAAAAGGGACTGGTCATTGCTGACCAATCCCGAAAGTCTGTAACTTTAGGGTGCCCAAACTCTAAAACACAGACCAAAAATGAAGTTTACAAAGGAACAAATTTCTGAGCTGATTTGCAAGCATGCACAGAAAGAAAATGGTCTTCACGACCTGATGGAGATCATGCTGGAAAGCATGATGGTCGCCGAGCGGGGCGAGTTTTTGTCTGAGGCT
>CACXQO010000046.1 GCA_902769815.1 uncultured Bacteroidia bacterium
GTGATACCTCCACTATCAGTAATGACAGCTTTAGAACGTTCCACCAAATAGTTGAACTCCAAATAGCCCAAAGGTTCAACAATATGAAGGTTATCGGCACAGATGCCCAAATCATTGAAAATCTTCGCTGTGCGCGGATGAATCGGAAAGACAACAGGTAACCCATGCACATTATTGACGATTTCGCTCATCAGTCGCCTCAACTTTTCAGCCTCATCCACATTGGCAGGTCGATGCATGGTCAGTATCAAATAAGACTGCGGTTGCAAGTTCAGTTCGTCGCAAACAGAAGGTTTGATAAATCTCGATCTGTTAGCCAACAAGGTATCTATCATCACATTGCCAACAAAATGAATTTTATCTTCTGAAACTCCTACATTTCTCAAATTAGTATTGGCCACTTCTGAAGTGGTGAAAAAAAAGTCGGCAAGACTATCGGTCACCATGCGATTGATTTCCTCAGGCATGGTCAAATCCCAGGAACGAATACCCGCTTCCACATGTGCCACCTTGACACACAGTTTTTTTGCCACAATAGAACAAGCCATCGTGCTGGTAACATCCCCCACTACCAAAACGAGGTCGGTAGGATGCTCCATCAGATCTTTTTCAAAGGCAACCATGATAGCCGCCGTTTGCTCAGCCTGAGTTCCACCGCCACAACCTAAATTGACATCTGGTTTGGGAATATTGAGTTCCTCAAAAAAGGTCTCACTCATCTGCCGGTCGTAATGTTGACCCGTATGAACGAGGCGATACTGTAAGTCTTTGCCCTCTTGTTGAACCTTTTGGATAGCATGAATCAAAGGGGCAATCTTCATAAAATTGGGACGCGCACCCGCGATTAAGGTAATATGATGCATATTATTTGAATCTAAATTGATAATCAGGATTTTCCTTCATGATTTTTCTGCTTTCAGGATAATTCTCGATGAACCATGTGAAAAATGCTGTCACATCGATTTTTTCTGAAAGCATTTTTTGTCGTCTCAATTGGAACGCTTCATGTAAATCTGGCATTGTCAACAATTCCTCAACTTTGTCATAAAGTCTTTTCGGATCACTTGAAGGAATCGCACAAGTCAATTCATATTTATGTTCCAACTCTTCTAAAACCCCAATTTTCCCCGCAAAGTCATTAAAACGCAAGCTTGGTGTTCCTAACATGGCCGCTTCAACAGCCATACTTTGACTATCACCTATATATAGTTTTGCGAAAGCCAAAACATGATGGATGTCCAATGGATTGATGTGCAAACGATACTTTTCAAACTGTGGTTCCAATTCGCGTTCAGAAGAAATATACACATCACCATATTGAGACAAAATATCGATTAGGTTTTGCGCTATTTCAGTATTGATACCGTGTGCATCCGTTGTAATGTCATGAAATGCCTTCAATTGTGCAAACCTAAGAATAAAATAGGGGGTTTCAGAAGAGAAGTATTTTTCAACCACATTCTTGTCTGGTCTAAATCGATTTGGATGCAAATATGCCAGTTTATGAAACCCTGCATATTTGTAGCATTTCTTCGTCAAAAATCCCACGTCGCAACTCACGGGTGCCAAATGGCATTTCACGAAAGGCCCCGCGATATAACCAAACTGAGGAACCACAGCCAAGTCGTCTTCGCCCGTGTTGATGGAATCCTTCCTCATCAACCAACCCACATGAGCCACTTCAACTGTGGAACCTGTCAGCAAATCAATTCTGTTCTGCTTCACAAACCTCATCATTCTCCAATCTCTGATAAATGTATCCATCAACACGCCTAATTTGGAACGACGATGAGGCACTTTCAAGATATTGTAATACGGGAATCCCGATTCCTTGAGCAAATCCTCAAGAACATCTTTGGTTTTTATTACAATAAAAACTTTATAACCATCCTTCATCAAGTTGGCAGCCACATTCTTATACAAATGAAAATGGGCTGGATGGCTCAATTGTATCAGGATATTCTTATTCTTCATGGTCTTTATAAAGAAATTTCAAATTCACATCCTCTCTCACCCTTTTTTCTCTTACCAAAGCATAGTCCTCAACATCCCTGTCCACCACCATGCCCGCCGAAACAACAGCATATTTTCCAACGGTCACCCCAGGCATGACTGTGCATCTCACCGCTACCATCGAGCCTTTTTTGAACACCACGGGCTTTACACTTGCCTCAAAAACAGACTGATACCTCTCTGGTGCATTGAAATGCGTCAGCACCATTGAATTGGCATTAATGCTCACATCATCCATAATATATATGAACGAAGGCGACAAGTTGTCCAAGACGCAATACATTCCGATATAGACATTTTTGCCGATATGTACTCCGCGCCAACGATGAAACTGAATGCGCAAGCCATTGATAGGGCACGCATAAGCCCATCTCGACAGAATAGTATTCACCACCTTTCGCATCTTTTGTCCGGTGGTACGCTTTTGGTGGCCATATTGTATCTTCATCGGCTCCGCAATCACCCAATCTTCACACGATTGTTCCATCTTGTCTCCTTTCTTACAAACTCTGGCCTCCATCAACAAAAGCCGTTTGACCAGTAATCCATCGAGCTTTGTCACTCAAAAGGAACTCCACGTAATTGATAACGTCCATGGGTTCTCCTTTACCCAACGGATTCTTGTCCCAAATATGATTTCTAAACGACTCCTCTACCCTTTGTGCCATCGGTGTGTCGACCATACCTGGCATGACCGCATTGATACGGACATTGGGTGCCAATTCCTTTGCCAAGGAATATACAAGAGCATTGATGGCACCTTTTGATGCTGCATAAATAGAGTTGCCCGCGTCGCCGCGTTGACTAACAAGTGCCGAAATGAGCACCACACTTTGCAATGCCTTCTTATTGTGCTTTTTCAACAAAACACGAAGAATTTCAACAATGGAAAAGAAATTCACATTGAAAACCTTGTCCACATACGGTATGACGAAATCTTTTATGGGAAGCACTTGAGTAAGCCCAGCGAAATGCACATACTTGTCAATCGTTATGCTTTTTTCCTCCAGCAATGTGGATAATGAAGGAAGTATCTGGTCGCGTTGATTGGCAAAGTCGCAATGCCAAAGAACATGCTCCTCTGGTCGAGTGCATTCGCACCTGACCTTTTCGAGCATTTCCATATTCTCACTCGCCAAAACAAGGTTCTGCGTCTGTGAAAAATGCTTGGCACAACAAGCCCCCATACCCGACGAGGCTCCTGTAATCAAAGTATAAGACAGTCCCATACTCATTGCCGAGCCATCACCTCTTTACAGAACTCACCAATGGACTTGAAGTTCTCCAAATCCTGATATGTCATGGCTGTATGATAGGACGAATCCAGAAGTGCCAACACTGAAAGTCGGGTAAAAGAATCCCAGCCATCATAATCGGCAAATTTCTTTTCCGTATCCACCGAATCCTCTTCCAATAGGTCGGCGATTTGTTTCAATAGTTCTTCCATTTATTTAAAAATCAATTATTTGATTAAACTCTAAATCACCCAATTCCATAAGAATCGATGCCCACGTCAGGCCTACACCAAATCCAGCAAGACAAACTTTTTTCTTGCCTTCGACGATTTCATTACCCAGATTAAAAGATATGTTCGTGGGAACCGTCACGCCACTCGCATTGCCGAAATTCTCAACGATGTTGGCTGGCATTTTATCGTAACTTACCCCAAGCTTATCTGCCAATTTGTGTAGCATGAACTTATTGGGCTGATGAAACAAGAATCCGTCTACATCCTCTTTGCAAATGTTGGCCTGTTCCAACAGATGTTCAATCATGGGTGGCACCTCGCGTTGAACAAAATTAAACACGAAATCACCCTGCATGACCAGATTGTCTTTTGATCGGAAATTGCCTGAAGCATCCTCCTCCATCACAGCCGTTTCCTGAGTCGAAGGTTGACGGAAACCACCCGCAGGGATGTTCAAAGCCAAAGCTCCAGTTCCGTCCATCTTCACATTTGCGAAAATCCGCGATCCGTCATCGCATTTTTCGACAACCGTAATAGCAGCGGCATCACCTATGAGAGGTTTGCTGTTGCGGTCGCGGTCCGAAACCTTGGGACTCAACACATCAGCGTTCATCAGCACCACTTTATTCACCGAATCCTGCTCCAGCAACATAAACGCCTCAATCAAACCTATTTCAAAGCCTGCACATCCTTGGTTGATATCAAGGCACAAGCAATCTTGTTTCAAGCCAAAATGACCTTGAATCAAATTGCTCGTTGGCGGCATGAAATAATCCGGCGACTGCGACACAAACAGCAGTGCATCAATCTCTTCTGGTTTCAATTGACCTATGTCGAACAAGTATTGCAAACCAAAAATGCAAAAGTCTGAGGAACACTGTCCAGCATCAGCAACACGATGCTCATTATAGCCCATCGCCAATTTCAATTTCATGCATTTTGCGGGCGAAAAACTATAATTGGCCATTTCTTCCTCAAACTTCACTCGTTTTTTGGGTAAGATGGTCAAAATACCACCAATCCGTTTGTTCCTAAACGTAAAATCCATTATTTTGCTCCGTTTTTAATCAACAAACGTTCAATTGATTCCACCGTAGAGAAGTTTTCTGGCAAGATATCCATGCCATCAATGGATATGCCATAGGTAGCATCCAATTCCGACACCAAGCTTACAATATCAAACGAATCAAGCATCCCTTCCTCAATAAAATTGACATTTTGACCAAAATCAAACTCAGGTCTTAACTCAGTTAAAATCTTAATTATCTGTTCTTTCATATCTATAGTTTATTTGTCAAGATAAAATCAAACAAATCCTCTTCCTTGAATCCGTAATTCAAATGGTTTTTGATGGAAACCGTATTGCTTCGAATAACCCAAGAAAGAATTCTTTTTGTATCATTTGCTTCATATAAGAATCTTCGAAAAAGCAAGGCTCCAATATGTTTCCCCCTATAATCTGGATGCACCAACCAATGTCGAGGCATCATAGTTGAAGCATTCTTTTCAAAATCAAACACTCCAGCGACTTCCCCATCCATCATGCAAACCAACACGTGCCCTAATCTTCCCCAATTCTTATATTCCTCTAAATAGGGAATCTGCTCTATTCTGTCATCCATATACCGACATAACAACTCATGAGCTTGTCGGACTTGTACACTATTGGCACATTGAACAGTTTCAATTTCACTGTCACTTTCCATGATCGTTGTCATTTTAAAAAATCTCACCAATGAAGATTCTTCGACAAAACCACTGGATTGAAAAAGAGGCAATAATTGTTGACATTGTTGCCATCTTCCCACAACATCAAATACCAAAGATACCTCATTAAACCTTTCTTTCAGACACACAAGTGCTCTCTGAAATTCAACTGAATCAGTAGAAAGATAATACACGTACCAAAATGACATTTTTTTGTGGATAAAAAAGCAAGTGTCACCTTCCCAAAGGTAAAACAGCACTCCTTTATCTATCCAGACAGTATGTTTTTCCTCATCAAGGTAAAAGTTGGTCAAAAAGCCTTTCCTTTTCGCCCTAACCGCTGCTATCAATTGTCGGATTTTATCTATGGAATCAATTTTTTCCATTGGCCAAGTCCTTATAATACTTGCGATCAATTTTTCCGCTGGCATTTTGTTTCAACACGACTACTTTTCGGTACTCAGCGGGAATCATATAACGAGGCAATTTTGATGCCAAAACCGAACGCAAATCCTTAACATCCGCTAACTTTTCTGATTGATAGAAAAGAATAATTCTCTTGTGTTCATAATCGTATACTGCACAGCAATTGTCGACCAACCGACAACCCAATACAGCGGTTTCAACCTCACCCAACTCAATGCGATAGCCATTGTGTTTGATTTGTGAGTCAATGCGCCCCACATACATCAGTTCACCTCGTTGGTTTCTATAGACCACATCACCAGTGCAATAAATCAACTCAGGATAGTGCTTATTCAACGGGTTTTGTACGAATGAAGATTGCGTCCTCTCCCAATCATTGTAATAGCCCAAGGCCAACGACGACCCTCTTACGCAAAGTTCTCCCACTTCACCTACGTCCGCCTCCCTTCCCCTATCCACCAACACCAACACATCGCTATTTCTGCATGGAAATCCGATAGGTAATGGCTCATCATCCGCGAAAATCCTATCCACCTGATAATAGGTGCAATCCACCGTTATCTCAGTCGGGCCATACAAATTCACATAACGGCATTCTGGCAAATACTTTCGCCAATAATTCAAATGCTTGTTGGGCATTACCTCGCCAGCGAAAAACACATCTCTCAAACACTCAGGTTTCTTGGATGCCAAAATGTTGAGATTTGCCACATTGACAAGCACAAACGGCACCCAAAATACGAAGGTAATCTTGTTCTCGTTCAGATAATCAACCAATTTGGCGGGGAAAGCGAAACAAGTTTCAGGAATCAAGTTTAATGTAGCACCCGTGGCATACATTAAATAAATATCAAGGGTAGAATTATCAAAATAAAAAGGTGCCTGATTGCCAATCACCGTTTCGTAAGTGATTCCAAAGGTGGAAACCGCCCAATCAATATAATCAATTACCCCCCTATGAGAAATCACCACACCTTTTGGTGTTCCGGTAGATCCAGATGTAAAAATCGCATATACAGGATCTGTGTCAATTTGTTTCGACAAATCAAAATCCTTTACAGTCTTTTCCGCAATGGCATCTTCGTAAACCACGACTCTTCTACCACCACAAAATGCGGACAACTGCTCATAATGAAGTCGGTCAGTTACCAAGATTTCAGCCTCAAGCACATCCAAAATGGCAAGCACTCTCGCTGCTGGCATTTTCACATCAATCGGCACATAGAAATTGCAACTCATGTTGATGCCAGCAAAAGCAGTGACCATTTTCCCGCCTTTGGGCAGAAAAACAGCAACTGGGTGGTTCGTAACACCATCTATGCCAACTGCTTGTGCCAATTTTCGAGCCGAGTTCCATAGTTCTTCGAACGTCATCTGGCCTTCGGCATCCGAAACCGCGACTTTATCTGGGAATCGGTCAACTGTACACTCCAAATATTCTATTACACTTTTCTGCATGGTCAATAATCAATTTAAATGCTTCTGCCATTTATATAGAACTTCATCAAAAAGTCACTCCCATTCATCCATAATCACATCAGGACCAAACTTTTGCACATCCCTTTTGGCGTTTTCAGCCAACCTCATCCTATAATCTTTGTTTTCAATCAATTCGTCCAATGCTTCCGCATACGCATCGATATCAAAAGCCTTTAATAAACGTCCATTTTCATTATCGCTTATCCAATCATACGAAGACTCAAAAGCATCAAACGCCATAAGCACGCAAGCATAAGCGGCAGCCTCTCCAAGCACCATTGGGCATCCCTCAACTTCACTCGTCATACAAAAGACGGAAGCGGCCCTGTACCATTCCTCTGGAGAAACGACACCTCTAAAATAGACATTCTGCAAGCCCAAATCATCCTTCATCTGCTTCAATTTATCTGCATCTGAACCTCCACCACAAATATTTAATTTCCAGTTGTTTATTGCATATTTTTTTTCGACTTTTTCCCATATTTGCAATAAAAGATCCAAACGTTTATGTTTGTTGTCCAATCGTCCCATAAATAGCACCTCATTTTTCTTTTCCTGCGTATCGACAATAACATCCATCAACTCCCTTGAAATAAAATTAGAAATTCCTGTAACTTTATTAGGAAACAATTTAGCAGGGAAAAATATTGGAATAAACCTTTTAGACAACAAAACAAATTTATCAGCACATGCTGTAACATAAGTAAAGGCCAACACGTTGATAATATCATGCGCCTGAACGAGCAACCAATTGCCAAATCTGGTTTTCAACACATTGGTAAGAAGTCCATTGAGATGATATTTATCACAAAACACCGTTGAGTCAAAATGGAAAACTGGCGTGCTATGCCAAAGGCAAATCAAAGGACATGGTGTATGAACCCTCACGCCATTTGACAAGGTGAAGGTGGTGATTTTAGGCAAATCAAAGGACATGGTGTATGAACCCTCCCTTTGATTTTAAGAGTGGTCATGTGCCAAACTGCCACATCTATGGCATTATCATTCAAAAACCGATTCAAATCCTTGTATTGCTCCCTAGAAAACAGATTATAGAAAAAGACTTCATAACCTCTTTCCCTTAGCATCACCGTTTGATTGTATATGACTCGTGATACTCCATTCCAAAAATGGCCACCCTTAACCTCGTTATAACCTAGCAATGCGATTCTCTTCATATTAGCAGTTCACATGATTATTAAACATGATTCATTCAAAGACCGAAATATATTTGCATCAGTTTTTCAGCCACTAAACGATTATCCAATCCGTCAGAAACCACTTTCTTTCTACCCTCGGTTTTACCCTTAAACATCAATGCGCTCATTAATAAATCAGACAATTCTTGTGGTTCACGTGTTTCAGAAACAAAACAACCCTCAACACCTTCCATCCTTTCCTTCACATCACCCACATCCACACTCACGATGGGACAGCCGCAGGCCAAAGCCTCCTTGATGACTTGCGGAGAACCTTCAGTAAATGATGTCAAAAGAAATGCGTCAGCGGCACACATCAACAAGGTTACCTCCTTGCGCGAATAGTCTTTCATCTCAAGCAATTCCAAGTTTTCGACACGCAAAAGAGCAACAGCTTCTTTTGCCAATGGAGCGTTTTTCACTTGATTGTCGAATGCACCAGCAAAAAGGACATATCTTTTTTTGGCATCTAATCCCATTTTCCTCCTTGCTTCTGTTTTGCTCGTCAATTGCAAATCGGACAAGTCAACCCCACAAGGTAAAAGTGAATGCTTTTTGAAAGGTCGGGCTATTTCCAATGTTTTATGTGAAACGAAAATATTCCATCCTGACAATCTCATAGCCATTTTGGAAAACCGCAAAACCTTAGGGTCGTTAATGTCAGAACCGTGATATGTGGTTACTACTGGAACACTCCGCTGCAAATTTGCAAAAATTCCAGACAGGCCATAGTGCGCATGGACAATATCCGGCTGGAACTCTTTAATCTTTCTTTTCAACGATGGTAGATTTTTCAAATAACCACTCAGTCCCTTACCTCGCAATCCAAAATACTCAATTTGGCAGCCCGCTTTTTTCAACGTATCAGCTTGTTCAAGGATGAAAGGTGCAAAACGACCTTTATTAAAAGATGCGACAATGAGTATCTTCACTTTGACCATTATTAATTAACTCTAGGCAGTTTCTATACCAAAAGTATCCCCAAAATCAATTCATGCTTTTGACAGTCCCTTATAAAATGTCATTGCCCTATACATTGGTAAATTTTCATTAGATTATTAATATGATTCTCAATAGAATAGGTTTGACACATCTTTTGCGCCATCATCAAACAATCAGACTTAACATCTTCCGGATTATCCTTTATTTGACTAATTAAAGCCACCATTTTGTTCGCACAATCTTGTACATTGTCAGACAAGAAATAACGAACTGCTAAACTTTCGCTTCCGCTCACTTCTTTCATCACTGGCCAATCATTAACCAAAACTGGCAATCCCGATGCAAGAGCCTCTATAACAGCAATACCAAAAGTGTCATGGTTTGTCGAATACACAAATCCGTCAACATACTTTAAAATTGCCGGAATATCACCACGGCTTCCCACAAAATGGACAAAATCCAGCATATCATTGTCTGTACAATACTTTTCGCAATCATCATAAAGATTCGCTTCATTATCAACCCTTTTTCCCACAAAATAAAAATCAACATTTTGAACGCCTCTGTCCTTCAATAACTTCAAACTTTTACAAACAACAATTTGCGAGCGTCCACTCACAAAATTACCAACCATCACAAATCGCAAATTACCAGGTTTTCTCAGCCTATTATCTCTTAAAAAATCTGGCTCTTCATATTGCATTTGAAACTTATCAAAGTTTATTCCGTTATAAACGACATTGCAATGTCCATTAGGACATCCCAAAGAATGATTCACATACCATTCACGAACAAACTGGCTCACAAAAATCATTGCCTCGGCATTCCACATAATAAAGTGTCTAAACAACACCATCAAAGCAGAACGATAAAAACCGTGAAATGATACAACCACTTTTATATTAGTAAATACAGTAACCAAGACCGCTATAACGCCATCTGTCAAAGTTTGGGCATGAATAATGTCAACCTTTTCCTGCTTCAGCATTCTTCGCAATTGTCCAAAATACCCTATTTTCAAACCTTTGGGTTTGATTCGTACCATTTTCACCTCTGTTTCCCGAAACTCTTCAGACAATTCTCCTTCATTCCGGTAAACCAGCATTATCTCGTATGGGGCATAATCCTTCTTTCGGCAGATGTCCAAAGTGAGCATCTCCGTTCCGCCTCGGTTGAGGCTACCGATAAAATAAGCCACTTTCATATCGAGTATCCTCTTCCAGCCAATTTAATGTATGCCCAAGCAATGTTGGCAATACTAATACCAACCAACCACATCACATACCAACGTTTATGCTTATTGGTCAACTGTGAAACC
>CACXQO010000047.1 GCA_902769815.1 uncultured Bacteroidia bacterium
CTTCGAGAAAGGTATATATAAAGAGCTGGAAAACAAGGACTACGCCACTTGGGACGACCAACTGACGGGCATTGAGCGGCGTTTTGACCCATACCGAAAACTGCTGAAACGCGAGGTTACCCGCGAGGATGTGGAGAAGTTATGCGAGAAGCCCGTGCGCAAGATTTCCAAGTTCGACATCAAGAAGGCTGACGAGCAAATTGCTGATATTGAGAAGCGTATGGAAGAGGCGCAATACCACCTCGATCATATCGTGGACTACACCATAGATTATTTCCTGCGCATCAAAGAGAAATACGGCGAGGGTCGCGAGCGCAAGACCGAAATCCGCAACTTCGACAATATCTCCGCCGTGGCAGTGGCTGCCAACAACGAGAAACTCTATGTAAACAAGGAAGAAGGCTTCGTTTGCACTGGCGAAGGCCTGAAACGCGAGAAAAACAAGGAAGTTTACGAATACGTTTGCGACTGCTCCGACATGGACGACATCATCGTTTTCCACGAGGATGGCAAATATGCTGTGGTCAAATTGCAGCCGAAACTATTTGTGGGACAGAAGGTTATCCATGTCGATGTGTTCCACAAGAACGATGGTCGCACCACCTATAATGTCGTTTATCGCGACGGCAAGAATGGTGCGCCGCACTATGTGAAGCGTTTCGCCGTGAAGGGTGTCACCCGCGACAAGGAATACGACCTCACGCAAGGCAAGCCAGGCTCGAAAGTGCGCTATTTTTCCTCGAATCCGAATGGTGAGGCTGAGGTTATCAAAGTAACCTTAGTGTTGTTCAACAAGAAGCAAAAAACCGTCGATTACAAGTTTGCCGACCTTGGCGTGAAAGGTCGCGACGCGCGAGGCAACCTGCTCACGAAGTACGAGGTCAAGGAAATCAAGAAGGGTGGGGAAGGCATTTCAACGCTTGATGCCCGCGAGATTTGGTTTGATGACACCGTGCGCCGCCTCAATGCCGACAAGCGCGGACAATACCTCGGCGCATTTGAAGGCGAAGACCGTATCTTGCAGATTTTCAGCAATGGCGAGTTCAAGATTTCGGGCTTCGACCTCAACACCCATTTCGACGATGACATGATTGAAATCCGCAAGTTCGACCCAGAGGAGATCTTCTCCGTCGTTTATATCGAAGGCGAGACGCAAAAGATGTACTTGAAGCGTTTCTGCATCGAGGCCGAAACCAAGTTGAACGCCCGCGCTTCCTTCATCGGCGAGCATCCCGATGCGAAATATTTGGGCATGAGCACCGACACTTTGCCGCGCCTGCTACTGAGTTACAAGGTCAGCGACGCAGGCAACAGTTTCCCCGACGATGAGGTGAATGTGGAGGAATTTATTGGTATCAAGAGTTTCAAGGCAAAAGGTAAACGCTTGTCAACGAGAGAGATAGAAAGTTGGCAATTCCTTGAGCCTTTCCAACCAGAACCACAAGAAGAAACCGAGGTTCCTGAGCCTGTCGAAGGAACAGAAAACGAGGATAAAATCGAAGTCAATCCCGCCGATGTGCCATTGGAAATCGTGGAAACGAAGGAAGAACCCAAAGGCGACGGTATACAAATGGATTTGTTTGATAATGTTTAACTCTATTTATCACAAAACTTGCAAAACCTACAAAACAATGAATAAACTCGATAAACGTGTGGCAACTGCACAACCGTGCGTTGCCGGAAAACTGCCGGTTGGCAAGTTTTCCCACACATCAAAAAAACTAAGTTTTGGGTGTTTTGTTTGTTTTGTGGTATTTCTACTGACTTTTACGGGCTGCCAAACTGAATTGAAATTGGCCAAGCGATATATGGCCGAGCGACCCAATATCGCGGCGGCGGTGTATTTCCCCGAACAAGCCGAGGTGAAAACGGAATACAACACGCAATATGGCAGGAAAACCGAGGTTTTGAATGGCTTCAGTCAGGACATGTTCCTCGATGTCATGTACAACGCATACGCAGAGGCGATGGGCGATTATGGCATTGAAGTCTATGTGCCTGAAAATGCTGACAATGTGCAAGTTGACTCAACCCATTGGTTGGTGATGCTATCCCGAATGGAGATTTCTGGACGCATCACGGAATTCGAGGATTATTTGTATAGCGACACCGAAGAATTCAGTTACAAGCACCCTTTGAACACGGTCAATGTGGCCTCGTGGTTTGAAATCAATGATGGCGACTGGAAACCCGTGCTGTTTTGCGAGCACAACCTCATGGACGGTTTCGAATCCAATACGGACTTTTCGATTTGGACACAAAAGATAGACTATACCTATACCATTGACACTCTGAAACTTAGAGATGTATACAATTATGCCGTGTATTTGGGCAAACTCTATGCGGGCTACACTTACGATTACATGATGAACAGTTATGTAGGCGCGGAACTGAAGAAAATGGGCTATGCCTATCAGTTGCTGTTGCGCTATAATCCTTACCGGAAGCAATTGCGGTATGCTGATGAGGATGGGTTTGTTGAAGTTAATTAGCACGCTGTTTTTCAGTCAAATACGCTTTTTATCTCACGCTGAATACGCAGAATTTTGGGATTCGCAAAGCGGCGAAGAATTTGCGTCCGATAGGTTCTGCGATTTCTGCGGATTCTGCGTGAAAAAATTACGTATTCAATTCTTTTTCAATCATTTCCTTCAATTCTGACGCTTTCAAAGTCCGGATTTCCCCGTTTGTGACCATGCTGATATTGCCCGTTTCCTCCGAAACCACGAGCGCGATGCAGTCGTTGACTTCGGTCACGCCGATGGCGGCGCGGTGGCGCAGGCCGTAATGCCCGGGAATGTTGGATTTTTGCGTCACGGGGAGGATGCAACGGGCCGAAGTAATGCGGTTGTTGCGAATGATCATGGCACCGTCGTGCAAGGGGCTGTTTTTGAAGAAAATGTTCTCAATCAGCGGGTTACTGATGTCGGCGTTGACGAGAACACCCGTTGAGATGATGTCGTCGAGGTTGTTCTTTCGGGCGATGAGGATGAGCGCGCCTTGCTTGATGTCCGACATGTTTTGGCAGGCCTTGGTGATGGCATCCACATTGAGTCCAGCGTTGCCCGTAACTCTCAGAAACTTAAACCTTTGCATTAATTTCCCTTCCTGAGCCTGCGTGCCGATGGTGAACAGGAAGCGTCGGATTTCAGGCTGGAAAATGATAATCAGCGCAATGAAACCCACACTGACGAAAGCTCCAAGGATGGAACTCAACAATTCCATCTGCAAAGCCTTGACTATCTGCCAACTAAGGAAGATGGCCACTATGCCGAGGAAGATGCTGATGGCCGTGGTGCCTTTCAGGATGCGGTAGAACCAATAGAAAAGCAGGGCTACTAAAAATATGTCGATGATGTCGAAAATGCGGACTTGGATGAAAAGGTCAATCATAGTTGAAATTTTGGCGCAAAGGTAAGGATTTTTGGTATTTGCTTCGCAAAGAAATCTATCAAAAATAGAAATAAAAATCTTTCAAAATCAAGAAATTATGGTTGTTTCGATTTTGAAATCAGATTTTTATAAGATTTCTCGCGAAGCGATTCCATATTAGTTTCAAAATAAACGCGAACCAATTCGATGGCTTCGCGTGCATTTTTCACATCGTGGACGCGGAGGATGTCCGCTCCACTGAGAAGGGCAATGGTGTTCAGCACGGTAGTGCCGTTCTCAGCGGTCTGTGGTGTGGTGCCAAGCACCTTATTTATTAATGACTTTCGCGAAATGCCGATGAGGATAGGCAGGTTGTTATAGCGATAACGATTCAAGTCGTTGAGCAACTGATAGTTGGCTTCCAAACTCTTACCGAAGCCAATGCCAGGGTCGAGGATGATTTGCTGTTTGCCATAGGCTTCAAGGATTTGGCATTTTTGCTTGAAAAAGTCCATCACGGTTTGGTGGATGTCGCCGCCGAGGGCGTATTGGTGCATGGTTTCTGGCGTGCCCACGCAATGCATCATTATGTATGGGATGTGGTTTTTGCCGATGTAGGGCAACATTTCCGCATCAAACAGCCCGCCCGAAATGTCGTTGATGAGGTCAGCACCCTCGCTCATGCAGGCTTCGGCCACGTTTTTCCTGAACGTGTCGATGGAAATCAGGGCTTCGGGAAAGGCTTTTCGGATGGCTTTCAGTATCGGGATGACGCGCTCCAATTCCTCATGTTCGGTGGCGATGGCGTTGTTGGGTCGCGTGGAGCAGCCCCCGATGTCGATGAAGTCGGCACCATTGGAAATCATCTGTTCACAATGTTGCAAAGCACTGTCCATCAAGTTATAACGCCCTCCGTCGGAGAACGAGTCGGGGGTCACATTGAGGATGCCCATGATTGCAGGGCGATCGAAAATGAAGGTCTTGTTTCGTGATGTGATTTGTAACATACCAATTGCTGAAGTTTAAAGGTCGCAAAAATATGGTTTTTTCGATTGACTTGGCCGTTTTTCTTGTTTTTCATTTGCCGTTTGAATCTGAGTTGGAAAATTGTCGAGGTTTTGCGTAAAAATATGTATCTTTGCAGCCAAAGACGAAATCGATGACGGAACAGAACTATAATGAACGGAGGTATCCTATTGGGATTCAGACGTTTGAAAGAATCATTAAAGATGGATACATCTATTTGGATAAAACGGACTTGGTCTGGAACATGGCTCATATCAGCCCGTTTGTGTTTCTAAGCCGTCCGCGCAGGTTCGGGAAATCGTTGCTTTCCTCCACTTTACATTCCTATTTCGCTGGTGAGAAGGAACTGTTTGAAGGACTGAAAATCATGGAGTTGGAAAAGGAATGGGCATCATACCCCGTCATCCATTTTGACTTGAGCGTGGCCAAGGCCCAGCCAACGCCTGATGCATTGCGACAGGTGCTTTTCCGCCTTCTGGAAAATTATAGGAAATTGTATGGTGAAGGGGCCTACGAAACGACTCCGGGCGGACGTTTTAGTGGCATCATCCATCGCGCCTACGAGCAAACGGGCAAGCAGGTTGTGGTCATCATTGACGAATATGATGCTCCGCTTTTGGACAAGTTGCATGACAAAACCTCGCTCGACGAGTTCCGCAACGTGATGCAGGATTTCTATGTGCAACTCAAGGCCAATGAAGCCTTGATTCGCTTCTGCTTCATCACTGGCATCACAAAATTCAGCCAATTGAGCATTTTTTCCACCATCAACAATATCAAGAACATCTCCATGTTGCCTCAATTCTCGGCCATTTGTGGAATTACCGATACGGAACTCTCCACAAACCTCGCCCCAGACGTTAGCCTGATGGCGGAAGCATACGGCTGCACAAAGGAGGAAATGCACGAGAAGTTGAAACAATACTATGATGGTTACCATTTTTCGTATGCTTCGGAAGACATTTACAATCCTTTTAGCCTGATGAACGCTTTCTGCGACCGACAAATTTCCAACTATTGGTTTGAGAGCGGCACGCCGACGTTTTTGTTCCAGCAGATGCAGCGTTTCCACACGGATATCCTTGGTTTGGATGAACTTGAGGAGCCTTCTTCGGCTTTTGACCGCCCCACGGAGGCGATGGAGAGTGCCTTGCCCTTGCTCTATCAAAGTGGCTATTTGACCATCAAAGGCTACGACCGCGAGTCGGAACTTTATCGTCTTTCGCTTCCCAACAAGGAGGTGCGCGTTGGGTTCATTCAGGGTTTGTTACCGACTTATGTGGGCTTAGAAAGCAATGTCGTGCAGAAAGGATTTGCCCTTAAGTTTTGGCAGGCGTTGAAAAAGAATGACATAGACCTCGCCTTGCGCGAGATGCAGGCTTATTTGGCTGGGTTGCCCTATATTGAGGGCTTCAAGAAAAAGTTGGAGAATGTGAGCGACCGTGAAGGTTTCTACGAATGGACTTTCTACCTGATTTTCAATATGTTGAATATATATGTCAGAACCCAAGTGAAGTGCGCCAACGGCAGGGCTGACGTGGTGGTGTTCATGCCCGATACGGTGTATGTCATTGAGTTGAAAGTGGACAAAACCGCTCAAGAAGCCTTGAATCAGATAGAAAACAATGGTTATGCCGCTCAGTATCAAATGGATGGACGAAAAGTGGTGAAAGTTGGTGTCAACTTTTCGTCGGAAACCAAAACCATCAACGATTGGATTGTCGGATAAGTTGAATTGAAAACGTAAAAGTCATTATGCCTCAAAAAGATACAAAAACACAATTTCATGCAGTGTTGGCGCAATGTCGCAAACTGTTTGTCGATAAGATGAAGGACTATGGTCCGGCATGGCGGATTTTAAGAACGCCTTCGATTACCGACCAGATTTTTATTAAGGTAAAGAGAATCAGAACCTTGCAGACTACTTCTGAGCGACTTGTGGACGAAGGCATTGAGCCGGAGTTCATCGGCATTGTCAATTATGCGGCGATGGGTGTCATACAGTTGCAACTCGGAGTGGTTGACCAGCCGGATTTGAACGCTGAAGAAGCCACGGCATTGTACGACAAAGTTACCACTGAGGCCTACGAACTGATGACGCGCAAGAACCACGACTATTCCGAGGCTTGGCGCGACATGCGTGTCAGTTCCATCACTGACCTGATTATGAGCAAGGTGTTGCGTACCAAGAGCATCGAGGATCACGGCGGCAAAACCCTTGTGTCTGAAGGACTTGACGCAAATTATTACGATATGATTAATTATGCGGTATTCGCGCTGATACTGCTGAGCGAACAGGAAAAGAAATGAAAAAGAGAAACAACATCAACCTCCCTTGGATGAGCATCGTTCTGGCACTGGCCTCGGCTGTGGGTATTTATTTCCTGCCCGAATTTCATCTTTGGTTTCTGCTTATTTTGCTGATTAACTTGTTGATACCCTTGGTTTTCAGCAAAAAATATGATAATGCGGCCTTGACGGTTTGTCGCCTTTTGGTGGGCGCGTTGTTCATTTTCAGCAGTTTCACTAAGGGCGTCGACCCACTCGGGACAAAGTACAAAATGCTGGATTATTTGGCTGTCTATGGCATGACTTGGCTCAACGATTTCGCTTTGATTTTGGCCATGCTGATGATTTTGGCCGAGTTCATTGTGGGCATTTGCTTGATTACCAAAGTTTTCCCACGATTGGCCGTGTTGGGTGCCACCTTATTAATGATGTTTTTCACCGCAACGACCTTGTTTGATGCCTTGTATGATTTGGTGCCTGATTGTGGGTGTTTTGGTACGGCTATCAAAATGAGCAACTGGCAGACTTTCTACAAGAATTTGGTCATTGATGTTGTTCTTATTCCGCTGATTATCAATAACAAAAAGTTGGAAAACAAGATGTCTGGTGGCACGCAGTTTGCCATTGGTTGCGTTTATGCCTTGGCGTTTTTGGGTTTTGAGGTTTACAATTACCGCCATTTACCCGTTGTCGATTTCATGAATTGGAAGGTGGGCAAGCAATTGAATGTTGAAACCTCTGGCGATGCAGATATTTATTTGATTTACAGGAATAAAGCCACTGGAGAGACGCAGGAATTCCTCTCGCCGAATTATCCTTGGAATGATTCGGTTTGGATGTCGGAGTGGGAGTTCGTAGACCAAAGGACGGAAGGCGGAAGCAATTTCCTCGGATTCAGTGCTTTGGATGAATCGGGCAATGATGTCACCGAGTCCATCTTGACGACGGAAAAACTGCTGATGTTCACCTCACACGATTTGGCCGATGTGACGGAAAAGCAATGGGCGAAGGTGAAAGATGTCACGGAAACCGCTGAAAAACTGGGTTATATCGTGATTTGGGTGGTTGCCAACGAGCCTGAATTTGTGGAACAATTGCGCGAGCAATATGATTTCCTTTACGAGGTGTATTACGCTGACGAACTGGAAATCAAGCCGATAGTGCGCTCCAATCCGGGTCTGATTTGGTTGGACAATGGCTTGGTGAAGAACAAATGGAGCGTTGTCGATTTCAAAAAGGCGATGAAAGTTTTGTAAGGAAAAGCGATGGGCGCATACATTGTCAGGAAACTGCTTTACGGAATTGCGGTGCTTTGGGGTGTCGCGACGTTGGTGTTTTTCCTGTTCAACATCCTGCCCGGCGACCCTGCCCAAATGATGCTCGGCCAGCGAGCCGACAAGGAATCGGTGGATGCCATTCGTGAGGAGTTGGGCATGAACCAAAGCCTTGGAAAACAATATGTTGACTATCTCAACGACTTGGTTCCGATTTCGTTTTATGATGTTTCAGAGGGTGAGCAAAAGTTGGACAAGATTGGTCGTTTTGCCAAAATTGCTGCCATTGGTTCGACCGCTATTGTGCTGAAAGCCCCTTACTTGCGCATGTCGTACCAAAGCAAGCGCAAGGTTTCCGACATTTTGGGCGAAGCCTTTCCGAATACCCTGCTGTTAGCCGCCGTTTCCATTTCCCTTGCCATGCTATTGGGCTTGGTTATTGGCATTTTGACGGCGGTCATCAACACCAAGTTTCTCAACAAGTTGACGCTTTTCATTACCACGATAGGCATGTCCTTGCCTTCGTTTTTCGCGGCCATTCTGATGGCTTGGGTTTTCGGTTTTTTGTTGGAACAATATACAGGTTTGGGCATGACGGGCAGCCTTTACACCGTCGACGAATACGGCAGGGGAGAGTTCCTCAGCCTTCGCAACCTCATTTTGCCCGCTTTGACCTTGGGAATGAGGCCTTTGGCAGTGGTCACCGAACTTACACGCACCTCTTTGCTTGAGGCTATGTCGATGGACTATGTGCGCACGGCGCGAGCCAAAGGTTTGAAGCCGTTCCGTGTCATTTGCGTTCATGCCTTGCGCAATGCCTTGAACCCTGTCGTGACGGCGGTTTCGGGCTGGTTTGCCTCGCTATTAGCGGGTGCGGTTTTCGTGGAGTATGTCTTCGATTGGAAGGGCATAGGCGTTGTGGTTGTCGACGCGCTCGACAAGTACGATTTCCCCGTCATCATGGGTGCGGTGCTGCTCATTGCGGTCATGCTCATCATCGTCAATATTGTGGTCGACATCATTTATGGCATCATCGACCCGAGAGTGAGAATTAGTTGAATATGAATAAAATAGTAGTAATATTGTTGCTCTGTCTGTTGCCCTTGTTCTGCAAGGCGCAGTTGATTGCCTGCCACAATGTCATTCCCAATAACTACAATTTTTGGCTCTATCTACCTGAGGATTTTGCCACTGCACCCGAAAAGAAGCCGGTGATTCTGTTTCTTCATGGTCGTAGTTTGAGTGGCGATGATTTGAGTTTGGTTCGGCGCTATGGTTGCATTGATGCGCTGCTCCGTGGCCGCAAAATTGATGCAATTGTGATTGCTCCACAATCGAAAACGGGATGGAAGCCTGAGAAACTGATGGAACTATATAATTGGGTGACAACAAATTACAGATCTGATATAACCCGATTTTATGTGTTGGGTATGAGCATGGGTGGTTTCGGGACGTTGGATTTTGTTGCAACTTATCCTGAGAAGGTGGCGGCGGCTATGGCCATGTGTGGAGGCTCGAATGTCAATTCACTTTGTGGCTTGAACGAGGTGCCTTTATGGATTATTCATGGCATGGCTGATGTTGCTGTGCCTGTCAACCAATCTGAAAGGGTAGTGGATTCGATGTGCCTTTGTGGTGATACGAGTAGGTTGATTTTCAAATTCTATTTGCAACAGACTTACGATTGGCTGTTTTCACACGCTTTGACGGATTCGTTGCGTCCAACAAACAAGGATTATTCCATTTCGAAAGAGTTGCTTAATGCCGCCTACAATGACCTTGAAAACAAATCGGATATTCAAATCGTTGATTTGCAGAGTTATAAGGATAGTCAGAAGCAGTATTATGTCGTCAAAAAAGGCGATACGTTGAGTTCGATTGCGGTGGAAAACAATTCTACGGTGTCCATTTTGTGCAAACTCAACAACATAAAAAAAGACACAAAACTATGGCCCGGTCGAAAAATCAGGGTGAAATGAGTTTCGGATGAAAAGTTTGATATTCAATCAATTAATCATCCAAGCCACGCCTGCGCCGATGGAAAAGTATTTCCCAAGGTTTTGGAAATCCAAGTCGGCTTCGAGGTCCAACTGCACGCGGCGCGACACCAACCAAGTCAGGCCAAATTCAGTCATGTATTGGTTTGCCTCTTCGGGATGCAGGTAGTTGTAGGTCTCCACAAAAGCCCCAAGGCTTTCTGTGAAGTTGTAGCCTAATGCAAGAGCAAGGAAAGTGGTGGGTGTTGTCGTTTCTCCATCCCATTCCAAACCAGCATTATAGGAAATGGAGAAACGCTCGCCAATGCTATGCTCGAAGATGGCGTACATGGCAGGCGCGAGGTGGGAGGGGAGCAAGTCCATTGAACCGACATGAGGTGACTTGAGTTCTGCCAGAAACCCAACGGATGGGATGATGCCCGAACCTTCGTTGAACTTGATTTTTGTCCCGACGGTGAGCGGCGCGATGCCAAAAGTGGGCACGGCGGCTTCGTTGTCGTACATAAGGAAGTCCGTGCCAACGCGCAACTCCATGTTTTGGAAAAGGCCATAGCGGAGGATGGTGCTGTTCAATGTAAATGTGCGTGTCCCGTTGGCAGCTTTTTCGAAAGCAAATCCGTTGTCCCATCCAAGTTTTTGATAATGAGTTACATCTGCACCGAATGTATGTCCGGGACGGTCGGGAACTACGGTGGGAAGTTCGTTTTGGGCGAAGCAAAAACCGCTTGCCAAAATAAATGCAAACAATATAGGCAACCTTTTCATTCAGATTCTGATTTTGAATTTAGTCGACAAAGATAGAAAACTTTGGAATGGTATATGAAAAATTTGTACTTTTGTATTTTTTAAATAGTGTATTATAAATTGTTAAATCCTTGAGTATTAAATCTTTAAATCAAAAATAAAATGAGAAGCAAAATCGTAGCAGGAAACTGGAAAATGAACCTCACTTTCGATGAGGCTGAAGATTTGGTCGATGGCATCCTTGACCGCTTTGACGCAATGGACGAACTGAATTGCGAAGTCATCATTTGCCCGCCGTTCCCCTATTTGGAAATGCTAACCGACTGGGAGGCAGAGGAACAGCGTTTCAATGTGGGTGCGCAGAATTGTAGCGCATACGACAAGGGCGCTTACACGGGCGAGGTTTCGGCCAAAATGCTGAAGTCACTGGAAGTTGACTATTGCATCGTCGGGCACAGCGAGAGAAGGAAATATTTCGGCGAGACCAATGAGGTGCTGGCCGAAAAGATTAACCGCCTGATTGAGAACAATATGTCGCCGATATATTGTGTCGGTGAAGTGCTTGAGGAGCGCGAGGCAGGTCGCCATTTTGAGGTCGTCAAGGAGCAATTGGAGAAAGGTTTGTTCCACCTCGACAGCGATGCCATTTACGACACCATCATTGCTTACGAGCCCGTTTGGGCCATCGGCACGGGAAAGACCGCCACGCCCGAGCAGGCGCAGGAAATGCACGCCTACATCCGCTCGTTGGTGAAGGAACACTACGACGAGGCCACGGCTGACGACATACGCATCCTTTACGGCGGCAGTTGCAACGCCAAGAACGCCACAGAGTTGTTCTCGCAACGCGACGTGGACGGCGGCCTGATTGGTGGCGCGTCATTGAAGGCTGAGGACTTCGCTTCCATCTGCGAACAAGCCTCACACATCGGCGAGGAATGAAGACATTCGAGTATTCATTTACGGCACCAAATTCCGACATTCAGCACGACATGCTGACTACGATGCTGGCGGAAATTGGTTTTGACTCGTTCATGGATGATGCAATGGGCTTAAAAGCCTATTGCTCAGCCGATAACCGAGATGATTTGGCTGTTGAGAACCTCTTGCTTGAGCCGTCTTTTTCAGACATCCGTCTGCTGAAAGTGGAGGAAATGCCCGACAAGGACTGGAACGAGGTTTGGGAGGCTTCCTATCAGCCTGTGGTTGTGAACGATAGGTGTCGTGTTCGGGCGCCATTCCACGAGCCTGACCCAAGTTTCGAGTTCGATTTGGTCATTGAGCCGAAAATGTCGTTTGGGACGGCCAACCACGAAACGACCGCGCAAATCATCCAATTGATGTTGGAAACTGATTTTCAAGGGAAAACTGTGCTCGACATGGGTAGTGGAACGGCGGTTTTGGCCATTCTCGCCAAAAAACTTGGCGCGGCGCATACCGTTGCCATCGACAACGACGAGTGGGCCTATCGCAATGCTTTCACTAACACGGAGTTGAATGGCGTTTCCGACATTGAAATTATCCTCGGCGACGCTTTGTCGATTCAGGGTAGTTTTGATGTGGTGTTGGCCAACATCAACCGCAACATCCTTTTGCGCGACATGCACCTTTATGTTGCCGCCATGCGTCCCGATGCGCACATTTTTTTCAGCGGTTTTTACACTGAGGATTTGGAAAGCATCAAGGCGGAGGCGGAACGTTTAGGACTACATTATTGCCGCCACCTGAGCCGCAACAATTGGGTGGCTGCTGAATTTGTCAAATAATTGGTTTTTAATACTTAGAATAGATGAAAAAAGGAATCCTTATTGCCGTTTTTGCGCTTTTGTTGGGGGTGACCTCGGCATGGGCGCAGGCGTTTTTCCCCACAGAAAAAGAGGCTTTTTACGAACAGTTGAACACTTACTTGAACTCATCCACCTCGAAGCAAGACCGCGATGAGGCCGCCAAGATAATGAAGGTTTTTCGTGGTGTTTGGGATAGTTATTACTCTGATAATGAAATCAATACGGTGATGCAATTGTGTGAGTTGTACCATTCCAAAAGCGGAACGAGGGCTTACGCCAACATTTTCAATTTCGTGGAGACTCTGCAAGGGATTCCTACGGCAGGTTTGACGCACAAGGACGTCGGAAATTGGCTGAGATTCACTGAAACCAAGTCGCAAAAATCGATGACTGGGGTGGACAAGTATCTGGCCGCTTGCCGCAATGTTTTTGTGGATAAGGTGCTGTCGGCCAAGGGCAATTCCAAGTGGCTGATTCGCGATGCGCTGTTGGGCTTTCCGTCGGCGGACAAGTTCGAGCTGACGGTTGACGGTACATTGGTGCTGGCTTCCAACAAGGACGAGTCGGTCATCAAGCAGACGAAAGGTGTCTTTTATTTGGACGACAACCGTTGGGAAGGCATGGGTGGCCGCGCCGACTGGTCGCGATTCGAAATTGCAGAAGACAAAGTATATGTTTCATTCCCAGATTATTACGAACTCGATTTGAACCGATCGGAATATGCGATAGATTCGGTGACATTTTACGAAAGGCGGCATTTCAACCAAGCCATTTTGTGCCGTTACGAGGACAAGGTGCTGGTGAACGCGCCCAACGAAAAGACGATGTATCCTCGCGTGAAGTCGTATCGTTCCGATTACGCCATCAAAGACTTGATGAAAAACATTGATTTTGAGGGTGGTATCGGCATGATGGGCAATCAGGTGGATGTGTTTGGCGGTGTCGACAACAAAGCCATTTTCCATTTCAGGCAAGGCGGCAGGGAGGTGCTGAAGGCCGTGGCAAAGCGCTTCGTGATGTCGGAGGACGAGGTTTTGGTTTCCGACCATGTTGCGATGCGGCTGTTCCTGACGGATTCGGTGGGCATCGAAAAGGATTCCATCTACCATAACAATCTGGGTTTCAGGTATGATAACAAGACCCGTAAGATGATGTTTTTCCGCGAGGAGAAGGGCAAGAACTTCGGCGACGGGCCTTTTCACGACTATTTTCACGGCCTCGATCTTTTCATTGAGGCGATGTATTGGAACATTGATTCGCCCACGGTCGATTTCCGCCGTATGGAGGGCGTCAATCCCAATAGCGAGGGCGATGTGGTGTCGGTGAATTACTTCCGCAACGAGGATTTCAAGCGGCTGCAAGGCCTCGACGGCACCCATCCCATGGTGCGCATGGAGAAGTTTTTGAAGGGTTTCGGCAATGTGGACCGGCAGGTGCATTTCTATTCCGGCGACTTGGCTTCCTACTTGCAATATCCTATAGAACAGGTGATTTCGATGTTGCTGAAACTGCAAGCTGAGGGCTATGTGGAATACGACAACGAAACCAAATGGGTGACAGCACTTCCGCGTTTTTTTGATGTGCTGGATTCCTACCGCGAAAACATTGATTTCGATGTGATTAAGTTGCACACACACACCACCAACCGTCAACCCAATGCCCGCCTCGACTTGGCTACCAACGACTTGCTCGTCTATGGCATCACCAGCCAGATTGAGGGCGTGAATGGCTCGGCCATTTCGCTGAGCGACCGCAAGCGCGTGGTCATCGTGCCCGACAATGGTCGATTGGTCTTTATGAAGGACAAGAATTTCAAGTTTTCGGGAGGCATTTTGGCAGGCATGTTCGAGTTTTTCACCAAGGACTGCGAGTTTTCATACGAGGATTTCACCATCAAGATGGCCAAGGTCGACTCGCTGCGTTTTTATGCCAAGCGCGACTACCAAATCATTCCCGTCAACGGGACGCTTGAGAAATTGCAAGGCAAGTTGGAAATAGACCGAGGCGACAATAAATCAAGCCGTTACGATACGCCAGAATACCCCATTTTCCACAGCGAGGCCGAAGGTTTCAAGTTCTACCGCAAAATCAATGGCGGCGTGTTCCACCCCGGCAGCGTCGATTCGGTGATGACTGCTGACGACTTGGAAGGCAAGTTCTATTACAGCCTCGATCCCTTTGTCGTCGACAGCCTCAACGACCTCTCAATGCGAAAGGTGAGGTTTGACGGACATTTGGTTTCGGGCGGCATTTTGCCCGACATCGAGCAGCCTTTGGTGGTGATGGAAGACTATTCCTTGGGCTTCGAGCATCAGATAGGCGATGGAGAATCAGACACTTACCCGATGTTTGACGGTTCGGGACATTTCCACCAGAAAGTGCATCTTTCCGAGGACGGTTTCTTCGGCATGGGACAACTTGATTATCAGACGGCTACATTCACTGGCGACCGTTTCATGTTCTATCTCGATTCGGTGACGGCCATCACGAACCAGTTCAGGTTGGTGCCGCTTGAGGACGGAACCAAGTATCCTATGGCCAACGCTGATGCGCTGCGGCTGAAATGGGATGTGGGCAAACCCGAACTGACCACTCAGACCATTGACAACCCGATTTGCATGTACGGCGACACCTATTTTTCGGGCAAGACAAGTCTCACGCCCGATGGCTATTCTGCCGACGGCAAGTTGCGTTTCGGCCTCACGGAGTTCGATTCCGACCATTTCGCTTTGGATTCGAGGACTTTCGTGGCTGATTCCGCCAAATTTCTGCTGTATTCCGCCGACACGTCCAACATCGCTTTTGCCGCGACCAACTACCGCGCCAATGTGGACTTCGACGCACAAAAAGTGCAATACGACTATCTTGACCAGCGTAGCAACCTCGATTTCCCTATGAATCAATATGTTTGCACGCTGAAAGAGGCCGAATGGGACATGGCCACCAACAGCCTACACCTATACAATCCGGTGGAGAGTTTCGGCGATTATGCCGACGCCACCACCCATGAGGAACTGTTGGCCATTCACAGCAATGCGGCCAAGTTCATTTCACTTGTGCCCGAGCAGGATTCGCTGCAATTCTACAGCATGAGTGCGGAATACGACATGACCAACTATGTGATTCATGCTCACGACGTTAAGATTATTCGTGTGGCCGATGCCGCCGTGTTCCCTTACATGCACGATGTGGACATCAACGCGGAGTCGAAGTTGGAGCCTATCAGCGGTGATTTGTTGGCAGATACTTTGAACAATTACTACCTCTACAAAAATGCGGTTGTCAACATCCACAGCCGCAACTATTTTGACGCGCAGGGCATTTGGGACTACACCAATGCCAACGGAACGAGCACTCCGATTCGGGTGGATACCATCGTTCCCGTGGAGGGTGTTACACATGGCTATGCACAAATCGCTGACAATTCGGAGTTTAGATTGAGCAATCAATTCGGTTTCCAAGGTCGCCTGACCTTGAAGGCCACGGATGAGTTTGGCTATTACGACGGTCAGTTTGCCCTGCTTGGCTTTGATGAGCCGATGGCCATTGAGCCTGTCGGAATGGCAATGGATTCGATAGCCGATGAAGTGTTGGAAACGGTTCCTTCGATAGGTTTAGGAACCTTTGATTCCATCGCCGCCCTGAACCGTTGGTTTGTTTCGGCGACGCACATCAATCCGGCGGACATCCGCATACCTATTAATATGGAGCGCATCCAAGAGCAGGACCCGCGCATGACCAACGGCCTTTATTATGAGTTGGCCATCGACGGAGGCTATTTCGGCTCGTTCCTCACGCCCAAAGAGGGTAGGAAAGACCTTGACGAAACCGCACCTGCCAACGGTATGTTATGGTATGATGCTGACAGTCTGCGTTTTGTGGTGACAGACACAACCCGTTTCGATACCTATGTAGACCTCAATTCGCGAGGTGTCGTCAGTGGCGAGGGTACATTTGGTTTGGGCATTGAGGCGCCTTTGGCGAACTTCCTCGTTCATGGTCGCTATACGCAATACCCCAACGACAGCCTCACTTTGCAAGGCCTCAATGTCTTTAACGCCCCGATTTTCGACGACAAGGCACTTGAGGCAATGGCCGAAGTCTACGCCAATGCCGACGGTAATTCCATAGACCTGACGCAGACCCAATATCTGCATTATTACCGCTCCGAAAACAGCGAAGAGAAAACAGATGAGCGGCGACAAGCCATCGAATTAGAGGGCTATCCGGAAATGAAATCGTCTGATTTTTACTGCAATACCGTCGTCATTCCCGACTTGAAGTTGGTATGGAACGACAAACTTCACGCCTTCGTTTCGGTGGGCAAGATTGGCTTGGGCAATTTCGGCAACCACATCGTCAACAAGTATGTGGACGGTTGCGTGGTGTTCGACCGTCGTTTGGGTAACATCACCTATTATTTCCAGCACGACATGTTCCAGACCTTTATCAATTACAACAGCGGCGACGGCCAATTCCAAGTGCATTGCACCTATTCCGACATCAACCAGCGGCTTTCGGAGATGAAGGAAAAGAACCGCACGAGGAAGAAAGACGACCAACGATTCCAGTATGTGGCCGTGCCTTACGAGTCGATGCTCGATTTCCTGAACCGCCTGAAATATGCGGGTTTGAGCGTGGGAACCTACTAAAAAATGAGAAATTTTTCAAAAAACAGGCCTACATGTTCCAATTATTTGTACTTTTACCGATTCAAAATCCGAAAGCAATAAAAATCCTATCTATATGAAATTCATAGTATCAAGCCTTAAATTGTTGAAGAATCTCCAAGCCTTGGGCGGTGTCATCGGCTCGAAAAACACCCTCCCGATTTTGGACGATTTCCTGTTTCAGTTGACTGAGAACGAACTGAAAATCACCTCTTCCGACCTCGATGTGACCATGTCGGTCAGAATGGTTCCTGACATGGTGGAAGGCACGGGCGAAGTGACGATTCCCGCACGCCTGCTGCTCGAAATCATGAAGAACTTCCCCGATGTGCCGATTACCATCAGCGTTGACAGCAACACCTTGGCCGTCGAACTGATTGCTGGCGAGGGCCGCTACAAGTTGGCTGGCCACAAGAGCGACGAGTTCCCGCAACTGCCCGTGATGTCCGAGACTTCGGTGTGGGAGATTCCCGCCGATGTGCTGGCTCGCGGTTTCGAGAAGACCGTTTTCGCCACGGGCATGGATGAGATTCGTCCTATCATGTCGGGCGTGCTGATGGAAATGACTGAAAACTACCTGACTTTCGTCGCCACCGATGCGCATAAGTTGGTGCGTTACAGAAGGTTGGATGTGAAGTCGGAGGTGGCTGCCTCGTTCATCATGCCGAAGAAGCCCATCAACCAATTGAAGAGCATCCTCGGCACCCTCGCCGATGAGCCTGTGCGCATTGAGTTCAACAAGACCAATGCTTCATTCGTGTTCGGCGACTATGTGTTGGTGTGCCGCCTCATCGAAGGCCGCTATCCCAACTATGAGGCCGTCATTCCGAAGAACAACCCCAACCAACTGACCATCGATCGTCAAGTGTTTCTTGCTGCCATCCGCCGTGTGGCCGTGTTCTCCAGCAAGGCCACGCACCAAGTGCGTTTCCGCATTGCAGGTCAAGAACTTACGCTGACCGCTGAGGACATCGACTTCTACAATGAGGCCAAAGAACGCCTCACTTGCAGTTACGAAGGCGACGACATGGAAATTGGCTTCAACTCGCGCTTCCTGCAAGACATGCTCGGCAACTTCGACTCCGAGTCGGTGAAACTCGAAATGTCGGCTCCCAATCGGGCCGGTATCTTCACTCCCGTTGAGAACGACAACGCCTCTGAAGACCTGCTCATGTTGCTGATGCCGGTCATGCTGAACTAAGCATCAAAGGCCAAAACGCAAACAAAAAACCAGCGGACACTCCGCTGGTTTTTTAGTTACTATAATTCTGTGTGAGAAAGTCACTTGACTTCAACAGTCGTGTTGCCCACTATGGTTACGGGGATGCTCAAGCCTTGCTGAGATAGGGTCATCGAGAGATTGCTCTTGAGGCTGCTCTTGGTGACGAAACCTTGTTGCGGGTCGATGCTGGCCGTTCCGTTGTAATTACCGTTGATTTCCTCGGAGCCTTTGCCGGTCACTGTTCCTGCCACGGTGAGGTCGACGCTCTTCTTGGAGATGGCGGTGACGGTGTAGGTGTAGTGGACGTTCATCTCAGAGCCGCTGATGTTTTGGCTCTTGTCGACGCTCCAAGTGCTGCCTACGCTCAGCTCTTCTTCGGGGAGTTGGATGATGACACCGCCCAATTGGCTCATTTCAAGGTCGAGTGAGTCGATGACTTGGCCCATGACGTCATACTTGATGGTGCCCGTCTTGTTGATGGCTTCGTCCATTTCCTTGGTCTGTCCGGCAAGCATGGGGCTGGTCTTCTCGGGGTGTTCCGAGTCGTATTCCAACTTCATGCCCATTTGGGAGATGCTCATTTTCAGGGCTTCGATTTTGGTTTCGAGCTCAACGTCCTTTGCGGTGACGTTTTTGGCGGTGAAGCTCTGGCGATACTCCATGTTTTGGGTCTGGTTCATGGTTTGGCCTTGCACTTCCATCATCATCATCATGTTAGCCTTGGCGTTGATGGTGTAGGTCTTGCCTTGCTGCGGACGGAGCCTCAGCGTTACGCCGTCTTTGGCCATGAACGAGAGGGTTGCCAATGCCACGAGAACGAGCATTGCGGGAGCGAATTTTCTAATGGTTTTCTTCATTTTTTGATTGATTTTGTTGATGATTGATAAATTCCAATATTATTTTGGGTGCAAAAATACCAAAAAGATAACAAAATGGAGGGAAAATTGTCCATTTTTGACAATGCGCAACCATAGAAATCCTGAAATCTTTGATAATGCGCAGGGATAACACAAAACAAGCCGCCCCAATCGGAGCGGCTCGCTGTTCTAAATTATTCTGCGATTTCAGCGTATTCTGCGTGAAATAATTCCAGCGTGAAAAAAATCACAATTTCGGTCCAGCAGCCACGAGTGCCTTGCCAGCGTCATTCGTCGTGAACTTCTCGAAGTTCTTGATGAAGCGTGAGGAGAGGTCTTTGGCCTTTTCTTCCCAAGCGTTCTTGTCGGCGTAGGTGTCACGCGGGTCGAGGATGTTCGGGTCGACGCCGGGCAATGCGGTCGGCACCTCGAAATCGAAATACGGAATCTTTTTGGTCGGGGCGGTCTCGATTGAACCGTCGAGGATGGCATCGATGATGCCGCGCGTGTCGCGGATGGAGATGCGCTTGCCCGTGCCGTTCCAGCCGGTGTTCACCAAATAAGCCTTGGCGCCGCTCTGTTCCATACGCTTCACGAGTTCTTCGGCATACTTGGTTGGGTGCAGTTCGAGGAAGGCTTGGCCGAAGCAGGCGCTGAAGGTCGGCGTAGGCTCGGTGATGCCACGCTCGGTGCCGGCCAACTTGGCCGTGAAGCCG
>CACXQO010000048.1 GCA_902769815.1 uncultured Bacteroidia bacterium
CCGCTTTCGTAACTCAGCGCGACTTGCCCGATGAGTTGCTGCTTGGCATGGTGCAGTTGCAAAGTGCCCAATTTTTGGATGCAAAGTTTCTCCAATTCCTTGTGAACCAAACCAATGGCCTTTTCCAACGAGTCAGGGTCAACGGCCATATAGACATTGATGAGTCCGACATCAGAATAGGCGGTGTATTGCGATTCGATAGTGTAAGCGAAGCCGTATTTCTCGCGGATGTTCAGCCCGAGGCGCGAACTCATTGCCGGGCCGCCCAACACATTGTTCAACATCACGATAGGCATCCGTGACGGGCTGCAAAACTCGGGCGCAATGTTGCCTATAATGCAGTGGCTCAAGTGGTTGTTTCGCGTCAAGGTGCGCTCAGTGGGAACATAGTCCTTGAAGACTTCGCGCTTTTTATTAATAAGGTGTGCGGGCTGACTACCGAAAAAGGTCATGGCCAACCGCTCAAACTCCTTGAAACTGATGTTACCAACCGAAGCCAAAATCATCTGGTCGGTGCTGTAGTTGTGCGCCATGAAGTCAAGAATGTCCTGACGCTTGTAGCCTTTCACCAACTCCGTGGTTCCCAAGATGTTGCGTGAAAGCGGATGTCCTTTGAAGACCATCTCCTCATAGAGGTCGTAAATCTCATCCGATGGCGAATCGAGGTAGGAATTGATCTCGTCCAAAATGACTTCCTTCTCCTTGGCCAACTCGTTTTCAGGAAAGGTGGAACGGAAAGCGATGTCGGCGAAAAGGTCGAGGGTGCGCTTGTAGTGCTGCTTCAGGAAGGTGGCTTGAAGGCAGGTTTCCTCCTTGGTAGTGAAGGCGTTAAGGTCGCCGCCCACATTGTCAAGGCAACTCAAAATGTGGTAAGCCTTGCGGTTTTGCGTGCCTTTGAAGATGGTGTGCTCCACGAAGTGGGCAAGACCGTTCTCTTGCGCCTGCTCGTCGCGGGTGCCGGTTTCCACCATCAGCACCAAATGGGCGATTTCGCCTTGTTTCTGTTTGTGTATCAGCCTGATTCCGTTTGGCAAAACGGATTCGTTATATTTGTTTTCCAACATAGCCGTAAAAATGAGCCGCAAAGATACGACAATCCGAAAACATTCTTACATTTGCAGTTTCAAATAAATCAAACTTTATCACTATGAAGAAGTCATTACTCACAATCTTGCTGGCCTTGAACGCACTTTTCGTCTTGGCCCAATCCACTATCGACCCACTGTTGGCTGAAGAAATGGAACGCCGCAGCAATGACGAGCAAATGAAGGTCATTGTCATCATGAAAGCACGCTACGATAGGGCTTTGCTAAACCGTCGGGCCGACTATTTCACCACCCGAGCGGAACGCCGCGACTTCGTTGTCAATGAGTTGAAGGAGTTTGCGGCCTCTTCGCAATACGACCTGAAACAGGCACTTGCCGAGATGGAGCGCAGCGGCATGGTCACCACACCCAGCACTTTATGGATGTCGAACTCGTTGACTTTCCATGCCAACAAGGCTGCCATTCGCGACCTCGCCCGACGCAACGATATCGAGGTTATCGGCTACGCCATCGAGCGTTGCTGGATTCCCGAAGAGGAAACCCCACGAACTGCCCCTGCCTCGCGCGAAATCACCTCAAATGTCATACAAGTGGGTGCCAACCAAGTCTGGGAGTTGGGCTACACGGGCGAAGGTGTTGTGGTGGCCGTCGTCGATACGGGTGTCAACTACAACCACTTGGACGTGGCCGACCATCTTTGGGACGGAGGCCAAGAGTTCCCCAACCACGGCTACGATGTGTACAACAACGACAACAACCCAATGGATGACCAAGGCCACGGCTCGCACTGCGCCGGCACGGTACTGGGCGATGGCACGGCAGGTTCGCAAACGGGCATGGCCCCAAACGCCACGCTGATGTGCGTCAAGTGCATCAATTCCAATGGCAATGGCGGGGCCGAAGTGATTTCCGCTGGCATGGAGTGGGCCGTTGAACATGGTTGCGATGTGTTCAGTATGTCGCTCGGCGTGGCCAATTCCACCATTCCAGAGCGCACTTTGTTGCGCCGCACCTGCGAAACCTCGTTGGATGCGGGCATTGCGGGTGCCATTGCTGCGGGCAACGAAGGCGGCAGCCAATGGCAATATCCCATCCCGAACAATGTGCGCGTGCCGGGCAGTTGCCCTCCGCCTTACATGGATGCCGTTCAAGGCGAGAATTCCGGCAAAATGAGTTGCTCGATTTGCATCGGCGCAGTTGACGGAAACGACAATGCAGCCTATTTCACCTCGCGCGGCCCTGTCACATGGACAAACACCGAGTTTGGCGACTACCCCTACCAACCTGAAATCGGCCTCATCCGCCCTGATGTGTGCGCCCCGGGTGTAGACATCAAGTCGTTGGACTATCAAGGCAATAATGGCTATACCTCCATGAGCGGCACTTCGATGGCCACGCCTTGCGCA
Organism: uncultured Bacteroidia bacterium; assembly: GCA_902769815.1. Classification (GTDB taxonomy): domain Bacteria; phylum Bacteroidota; class Bacteroidia; order Bacteroidales; family F082; genus Limimorpha. Next base: position 2,453 of record CACXQO010000048.1, read on the forward strand.
GCAGGTTGCATCGCTTTGATGCTGAGCAAAGACCCCAATCTGATGCCTGCCGACATCTGCCGAATCCTTGAAGAGACGGCGGTGCCTTTGGCAGAAGGCAAGAGCAACACCTACGGCTTTGGCCGCATTAATGTGCTGGCGGCTGTCGAGGCCATCCAATTGGGTGCCGTCCAATACAATTCTTTTTATCAAATCCACGACCCTGAAGGTAACAATAACGGCGTCTTGAATCCTAACGAGTCGGTTATGATGAGTGTCGTGATGGTGAATACCACCGAAGTGCCTGTGAACAATGTTACCATTGCCTTGACAACTGAAGATGAAAACGTTACCATCACGCAAAACACGGCCACCTGCCCCAGTTTCGCCCCCAACGAAGCCCTGATAGTGGACAACGCTTTCGCTTTCACGGTCAGCGATGATGTGGTGGCAAAGCAGGAAATCCGTTTCAATTTGGAAGTTTACCTCAATGGCGAGCAAACGGGAACCTTCGGCATCGTTGTCCCGGTCTTCGATTACCTCTTGCAATACGGCACAACCGCCGTGCTGGATGACAACAACGGCAACGGACTCCTCAATCCGGGCGAAACCGCCAACTTGCGCATCTTTGTCGACAATGCGGGAAACGAGTTGGCCGATATGATAACCGGAACTTTGTCGACAGATTATGAATTGGTCACCTTGGGCAATCCTGAGCAAAGCTTCAGCACGATAGGAGCCAACTTGATGGGCTTTGCCGACTTCAACGTCACTTTGGACGCATCGGCTCCCGACGACTTCGTGATTCCCTTCACCCTCAATCTCGTGGATTGCAACGGCAGACATACCGAGTTGGCATTTGCGATCAGGAATGCCTGCAACGTCATCTTTTCGTTGCACGATTCCTACGGCGACGGGTGGCAAGGCAATTACCTTGAAGTGACCTATTCCGACGGCACACCATCAGAGCAAATGACGGTTCAATCGGGCTATTCGGCAAACTTTACGCGCGAACTGGCCACGGGTTCCAACATATCGCTCACTTGGCACAACGGGCAATGGACTTCCGAATGTAGTTTTGAGGTCACCTATGATGACGGCTCGGTCATCTTCCAAAACGCGGGCGGCTTCAACGGTACCCAAACGCTCCATATCAACTGCTTTGGCGGAGGAACTGCACCTGAGTTTTGCGACCCCGCCCGCAACCTGACCTACACAACGGAAGGCAACATCGTCCACTTGACTTGGGAAGCTCCCGAAAATGTCGAAAATGCGGTTTATGAAGTATATAGAGGCTCCACCATGCTTGTGATGAGTCCTGCAACCGCCCTTGACGATGTTGTAGAGGAAGGTGTTTACAACTATTGCGTCCATGCCGTGTATTCCGAAAACTGCCAAACCGAGTATGTTTGTGTTGAGGTGGAGGTTTCGCTTTGCTCTGGCGTGCAACACTTGGACTACACTTTGGACGACGATTTGTTGCTTACCCTCACTTGGGACACCCCCGAAAATCCATCGGGACTGATTGAATATCAAGTTTATATGGACAATGAACTGATAGGTTCGACCAACGATTTGACATATACCTTCAACATTGCCGAAGGCGAACACGATATCAATGTGAAAGCCGTCTTTGAGGGTTGCGAAAAGGATGCCCATGTGCAGGTTTGTGTGATTGGAGCGGTGGAGAATTTGAATTATGTGTTGGAAGACCTCACCGCCACTGTGCTTTGGGATGCCTTGGAGGGTGTTGGTGTTTATGAGGTGGAAGTCCAAGGTGAGGTTGTGGCAACGGTCGAGGAAACGCATTACATTTTCGAGGTTGAGGAAGGTCTGACCTCGGTCGTGGTTCGTCCTGTTGTAGACGGTTGCTATACGCTGGATGCCGATGTCGAGATTTGCATTTGCAAGCCCGTTGAAAACTTGAGATTTGTCAAATTGGATGCTGACGGTATGTTGCATTTCAATTGGGATGGAGCCTCACACGACAGCTATTATGAAGTCACTTGCAATGGCGGGGACGCCCAAACAGTTTATTCTTCAGATGCCGTATTTGCTGCCCAAGTTGGAACAAATTCAATCATCGTGGTGGCGCATTCCGACTATGGTTGCGACTCCGAACCGGTCAGCCTGACGCAAAACGTGTGCGCTGGTGTGGATGGCTTCGACTATTCCTTTGATGGAGCCCTGGTTACCATTACGTGGAACGGCGATGCCGAATCGTACAAAGTGATGATCGACAACGATTGGCTTTTGCCCGAAACGGTTGAAACACCTTCCTACACAACAGCCTTGGAAGGCAGTCACTTTATTGAAGTGATGCCCGACTATGGCGACGACTGTGTTGCCTTTACCGCCCACTTCGATTTCGAGGTCATCAACGTGGTTCCCGAGATCCGAATCACTGACATACACGAAGGCCAGATGGCCACGTCTTGGAATAGCATCGACAGAGCACTTTCCTACAATCTCTTCCGCGACTACGAACTGATTGCCGAGGGTCTCACCGATACGGAATACAACGACACCGAAATGGCCATCAATATGCAGCACTGCTATACGGTGAAGGCCGTGTACGAAAAGGGTATTTCCGCCCATTCCAACGAGGCGTGCGCCAACTATTTCACTGGCCTTGGCGAGAGCGACAATCAAGTGACCATCTTCCCTAACCCGACTTCCGACAAGGTGACCATCCAATGCGCAGGCATGACACTGATTGAGATGTATTCCGCTGAGGGAAAATTGGTTAGAAGAATCGAGGTCGATGAAGACACTTTCCAGTTGGAGGGACTCGAAAACGGCCTCTATACCGTCCGCATCCTGAAAGGCGACGACATCTTTGTCCGCAGCATAATAAAAACACGCTAATTCCGTTTGTATCGAAAAAGAAAAACCATGCGCAGAATCTTTATTTCCTTGCTCCTTCTCGCGGGCTTGGCTTTGCAGGCCCAAATGCCGAAGGACATCATGAAAGACCCCATTCCCGTGGCCATGTTCCAAGTCACTTATGCGTTCCATATCCCAGGTTTGGACACCAAGGATTTGTACGGCATCAGCCACAATATTGGCGGCAGTTTCGTTTACAAAACCGAGTCGAACTGGCTCCTGACGGCCAATGCCAACTACATTTTCGGCAACAAAATCAAAGGTGACCGCATCGACATTTTCGGCGAAGGCATCACCACAGTCGATGGCGAAATCTTTGGCGGCGAGGGCAGTGTGGCCATGCTTTGGATTCAGCAGCGTGGCTTACATTTTCAGGCTGAGGTCGGAAAACTGTTCCCTTTTGGCTCCAATCCCAATAGCGGCTTTTTCGTGCAGGGCGGTTTGGGCTATCTCACCAACCGCATCCGCGTGGATTATCAGCAAGAACGCCTCAACCCGCCTTATCCGGTGGATGGCGACTACCAATACGGCTACGACCGAAAGCGTGGCGGTCCGGCGGTACATCTTGAGGCCGGCTATCTGTTTCTTAGCGATACAAGATTGCTCAACCTCTCGATTTCACTTGAGGTGACTTACGCCCGCACCCGCGACCTCCGCGACTACGATTTCCGCGTGTTCGACGGCCAGCCCGTGGGCCGCACCGACCCGCACAAGCGTTACAACGACCTCTACTACGGCATCCGCGTCACATGGAACATCCCCACCTATGAACGCCAGCCGCAAGAATACTACTATAATTGACAGCCGTGCGATTGCTCTACACCACAGCCATTCGCCTTTATTCACTTGGTGCGCAAGCAGCCGCGTGCTTGGGTCATGCCAAGGCCAAGCAATGGGTGGAAGGCCGACGTGTGTTTCGTCAAGCTCAGAGGCAGAATGTCGTTGAGCCTGACGAAACGCAGGCCGAACAATGGATTTGGTTCCATGCGGCCTCGCTCGGCGAGTTTGAACAAGGCCGGCCTGTCATTGAAGCCTTGAAGGAAAGCCAACCCCAGTTCAAGATTCTGCTGTCTTTTTTCTCGCCTTCGGGCTATGAGATTCGGAAAAACTACCCGCTGGCCGACGAAGTGCTTTACCTCCCCTCCGACACTCCACGCCATGCCACAGAATGGGTGCATCGGCATCATTTTGTGGCAGCGTTTTTCATCAAGTACGAGTTCTGGTTCAACTATATGAGGGCTTTGAAAGAGGCCAACATTCCTTTGTTCTACATCTCCCTCATCCTCAAGCCCGACTCGTATTTCTTCCAATGGTACGGCTCGTGGTTCCGCAAACAGTTGCGGGCCGTCAGTCACTTTTTTGTGCAAGACGAAACAACATCCAAATTACTGAAAAACAGCGGATTTGACAATGTAACAATATGTGGCGACACTCGCTTCGACCGAGTTGCTGCCATTGCGCAACAGGCCAAGCCCTTCCCGGAAATTGAGCGTTTCATCAAGGGACGGAAGTGCATCATCGCGGGCAGCACTTGGCCGCCCGACGAGCATCTTTTGGCCTGTTTTATGTCCCAATTGCCCGACGACTATTGCCTCATCATTGCGCCGCACGATGTTTCGGCCTCGCATGTATCCAAAATCAAGGCCATGTTTCCTGAGAGCGTCTGCTACACTGACCTCGATTCGGAACAAACATCAAAAATCTTGATCGTCAACACAATAGGCATACTCAACCAACTCTACCAATACGCCCGTTTCGTCTACATTGGCGGAGGTTTCGGCGTGAATATCCACAACATTCAGGAGCCGGTCACTTTCGGTTGTCCTGTGGTTTTTGGGCCAAAATACAAGAGTTTCAAGGAAGCCGTCGATTTGGTGACCATGCAAGGGGCATTTTCGGTTCGGAACGAAGAGGATTTGCGCAGGGTTTTCAACCGATTGATGGACGACGAGGCGTTTTTCAACAAGGCCTCGCTCACCTGCCGCGACTACCTGAAAAGTCAGGTTGGAGCCACTGAAATCATACTGAAAGGCTTCAAAAAAGCACTTTTTTTGTAAAAAACGCGAAAATTTTTTGGTTTGTTGTTTTTATTGACTAATTTTGAAGGCTGATTTCGCTTTGAAATTCAGTCCAATAAAATTACGCCTATGCAAGAAACATCTACTCCATCCCAACTCCCCCGCATCGGGCTTAGCCATGGCGACATCAACGGCATCGGCTATGAAGTCATCCTGAAGACCTTTTCCGATTCACGAATGTTCGAGTCGCTGACACCAATCTTGTATGGGCAATCCAAGGCCTTTTCCTACTACAAGAAGAATTTCGGCCTCGACAGTCCCAACTACTCCCTGACCCGCGACGCGCGTCAAGCAGGTGACAAGAAACTCAACATCATCAACATCGTGGAAAACGAGGTGAAAATCGACCCCGGGCAAGCCTCTGACGTGTCGGCTGAAATGTCGGTGCTTTCGATGAAAAAGGCCGTCGACGACTTGGAAAACTCAGCCATCGCAGCTTTGGTGATGGCTCCCGACAGCCGCATCGTGGCGCGAAGCAACCGCGATTTCCTGTTTTCCTTCCACAAGGAGGCGGAAACTATGCGCGTGATAGTGTGCGACAAGATGCGTGTCGGCTTGGTCACTGACGATTTGCCCCTCAATGAGGCCTTGGCGCAAATCGACATCCGTTTCATCCTCGGGAAACTGGCCGTGCTTTCGCAGGCCATGAAGACCGATTTTGGCATCAACGCGCCCAAGATTGCCGTACTTGGCTTGAATCCTCACGCGGGTTCCATGCCCGTCGGAGACGACGACAAAGTGATGAAAGCCATCAACGACGCACAAAAGAAAGGCATTTTCGCTTTCGGCCCCTTCTCGACCAACCAATTGTTTGTGCAGGGCTTGTGGAAGAAATACGATGCCGTAATGGCCATGTATTACGACCAAGGCGTGCTGCCCTTGAAGATGATGGCCTTGGGCGGCTGCGCCTATTATTGGGCGGGCTTGCCCGTGGTGTGTACAGCCCCCATACACGGCCCCGCATTCGAATTGGCCAACGCCAACAAGGCCGAGCCTGATTCCTATCGAGAGGCGGTGTATCTGGCGGCGGATATTGTCAATTGGCGAAAAAACCAATAAAACCCAATAAAAAAAGGAGGCTCAAAACAAGCCTCCTTTTTCATTTGCTCTGTAAAGCAACTTACTTCACGATGAACTTCTGGACATCGCTACCAGCACTGATGACGTAGACGCCGCTGGTCAAACCGTTCAGGCTGATGGTGTTGGCACCAGCATGACCTTCGAAGGTCATCACTTTCTGACCCATGACGTTGTAGATCTCGATGTCAGCGTTTTGGCTGAGGGTGACATTGAGTTGGTCAACAGCAGGATTGGGATAGACAGTCATGTGCGTGTTGTGGCTCACTTCAGCAACGCCAACACCAGCCTCCGGGAAGAGGTCGTTCAGTTCGAAGGTGAGGCCGAAGTAGCAGTTGTCGCTACTGTCGTCGTCATCGCTCTGGACGAAGGTACCCGTCTCAAAGTCCTGTTGAGAGGCAACAACAAGGGTGGTGCCCACCACAGCAGCTTGCGTGTAGACGCACTCTGACTGCTGGAAGTCGAAGCCCTTGGTGAGTTGCACTTGGGGAGACCAAGTATGGCCAGCGTCGCCCGAGTAGGAGGCAAAGAGTTTGAAGTAGTGGTTGCCGTGACCATCTTGGTTGTTTTCATCCATGGCAGACCAAACGGCGACCATGTCCCAACCGTCGCAGCCAGGAAGCAGGCAAAGCGCAGGCATGGCACTGATACCGCAGTTGTATTTTCCGTGCAGTTGGAAATCTTCAATGTTGAATTCCGTGGCAGTGTAAGGATCCTCGGGATTGCCTTGGCCATCCAAGGGTGTCACATAGCCGAAGTATTCAGGCCACATCTCGTGGGTGGTCTCGCTATAAATCCACAGAGAGGAGAGGATGTCTGAGTTCAGGTAAGCGGAGTCCATGATGAAAGGCTGGCCGGGCATAGGAGGCATCGGGTTGGTCGGGTCAACGCCATACAAAGGCTGGCTCTCACCGTGGTAAGGCAGGGTTTCGCTCCAGAAAGCGACACCGCCAACGCCAGGATAGTAACTGCCCGAGCCAGGCTCGCCAGTTGAACCGTTGAATTCATAGGCCATGCAGAGTTCGCCGTTGAGGCCCCAATGGCAGGAAGTCCAACGAGGATAACAGAAGGCCAATTTGCTGTCATCATAGGTGACATTGATGCCGGGGTGGTGCCAGAACACTTTTCTCTCCCAAGTTTCACCATTGTCGTAGCTGTAGCACACCATGCAGTCGCTCCAAGCGTTGTTCACCACATAGGCGAGGCAATTGTCAGCAGTGGTTTCCATCCAATACATGATATTGCTACCCCAGTCGCTGCCGTATTCAGAGGTGAAGTAAGGCAGAACAACGTTTTCCTTGTCCCAGGTCATGCCGTCGGAGGAACGGTAGTAATAAATGTTGTTGTCGCCCGAGCCGGTAGCCAACACATGGATGATGTCGCGGTTGGCGCCCGAGGTCATCACGGCAGGCCAAGCGGGATCGTTGTCGGCTGAAAGGGTCAAGGCGCGAGGAAGTGTGCCTTGGGCATCGGCGAGGCCATTTCTGTCTTCAAGGATGTAGACGCAGCACTCAGTGGAGGTGTGGGCAGCAATGACGATGCCGTTTTCCTTGTAGCGGGCGATGGAGCCGAAGCCAGTTCTTTCGCTCTCGATGCGGCCCCAAAGCGGAGTCCATTCATCGGTGTTGTAGTCGTAGGTGCCAATGCCTGTACCACGATCGCTGAAAGCGTCGTCGGTGGCCATGGTGTAGGCAAAGTTGATCTTGTTGTCGGGCCATTGGATGGTCCAAGTACGCGGACCGGCATTCGATTGCCAGTCGTAGGTGGTGTAGTCGAGTTCGCCGTCGCTGCGGGTCATGTTAGGCTCGCTTTGCACGTTCTCGAAACTTTCCATGCCCCTCGTAACATACTGGATGGCAGATTTCTTCATTACGTCGTTCTTCGACATTCTCACTTGTGAGTAGCCGGCTGTGGCCACCAACAAAACAAGTGCTAAAGTAAATAACTTCTTCATTTTGAAAGATTTTAATTAATAATTAGTT
>CACXQO010000049.1 GCA_902769815.1 uncultured Bacteroidia bacterium
TTTTGGCTTTTTTGGTGCGCCTGATATGGTTCATCGCCACGTATGCCATCACGGTGATATTCTATTTCCAACGCAAGGAAAACGAGGAGAAAATCATCGCCGACCAGCTCAAAAGCGAGAAGCTCGACATGGAACTGCGCTATTTGAAGTCGCAAATCAACCCGCACTTCCTTTTCAACGCGCTAAACAACATCTACTCAATGGTTTACACCCACGACGATAATGCCGCCGACGGCGTGTTGAAACTCTCGGAAATGTTGCGCTATGTGCTTGTTGACTGTCAGGCCGAGATGATTCCGCTGAGCAAGGAAATCAAGTATGTGGAGAACTTCATCGACTTCCAGATGATGCGCATGGGCGGCTATCGCGACGTGCATTTTGAGAAGGATGTGGAGAAGGAGGACTTCATGATTGCGCCGATGCTGTTGCAGCCCATCATCGAGAACTGCTTCAAATACAGCCGTTTGGAGACGCATCCCGACGGCTATGTGCATGTCAGGGTGCAGCAAGCGGGCGACAAGTTCCGCTTTGAGGCTGAGAACACGGTGGCTGAAAACGCCAAGCCCTTGGTGTTGGCATCTGAGAGGAAGTCGGGCATCGGGCAAACCAATGTGCAGCAGCGCTTGATGTTGCACTATGGAGAGAACTATGTTTTTGAAATTGAACAAGATAAAGGAATCTATAAAGTCAGGATTGAACTATGAACGAGAAATACAATGTGATTATCGTTGACGATGAATATTTGGCACAGAAACTCTTGCAGGACTATGTCTCGAAGGTGGAACAATTGCAGTTGGTGGCCACCTGCTCCAACGCTTTCGAGGCAATGGAAGCCTTGAAAAGCAACGCTGTCGACATCATGCTTTTGGACATCCAAATGCCTGATTTGACGGGTCTTGAGTTGGTCAAAAGCTTGGACAAGAAACCTGCCGTCATCTTCACAACGGCCTATTCGGAGTATGCCGTCGATGCGTTCAACTTGGCCGTTTCCGACTATCTGCTCAAGCCGTTCAACTTCCCGCGTTTCTTCCAAGCCATCAACAAGGCCATCGGGCAAGTGCCTCCGAGGACAGAAAACACTCCGAAGCCCGTTGCCGACACCATCAGCCGCTCCAACGACTTCATCACCGTGAAGGCCGATTACAAGTTGTACAAAATCAATTATGACGACCTGCTTTTCATCGAGGGGCAGCATGAATATGTCACTTTCCACACCACGCAGCGGCGCATTACGGCTCTTTTTGCCTTGAAGGACTTAGAGGAGATGCTGCCCAAGGAGCGATTTGTGCGTGTCCACAAGTCGTATATCGTTTCGTTCAAGCACATTCAGGACTTGGACAAGAGCGACGTTACGGTGATGGGCAACAAGATTCCCGTGGGGGCCAGTTATCGCGATGAACTTTTGGCGCGTTTGCAATGATTTTTCAAAAAAAATGTGTTTCAAGGGCTTGCATTGTGATAAAAATCATATATTTGCACCCTAATCCAACTTTAAAAAACAGAAAAACATGGGTAAATTTGAAATTACAACCAGAAAGAACGGCGAGTTCCAGTTCAACTTGAAGGCCACCAACGGCCAAGTCATTCTCACCAGCCAAGGCTATGCCACCAAGGCCTCTTGCCTCAATGGAGTGGAGTCGGTAAAAAAGAACAGTCAGGACCACAACCGTTTCGATGTGAAGGAAGCCAGCAACGGCAAGCCTTACTTCAACCTCATGGCCACCAACGGTCAGATTATCGGTTCGAGCCAGATGTATGCCAACGAAGTGAACATGAAGAACGGCATCGCCTCGGTGATGAAAAACGCCGCCACCGCCGAAATCGTTGACCTGACGGAAGCCTAATCAAAGTGTTTTAAATGTTTTGGAGAAGGAACGGCTTTCGGGTCGTTTCTTTTTTTGTGTATTGAATAAAATGCGTATTTTTGTCCCGATTATTAAACTTATTCTTATGAAAAAGCTCCTATTCCTATCACTCTTAACAGCCCTAAGCATCCAATCGGCATGGGCCTGCACCAACCTAATCGTAGGAAAAAAAGCCTCCGCCGACGGAAGCGTGATGTGTACCTACAACTGCGACGGCTTCGGATTCTCTGGCTCGTTGTTTTACAGTCCTTCGGGGCGGCACGAACCCGGCGAGCTCATCGCCATTCACGGTTGGGGGCCATCGCACGAAGGCCAATTTGTGAAACAAGTCCCTTATACCTATAATGTGGTCGGCCTGATGAACGAAAAACAGGTGACCATCGTCGAGACCACCTTCGACGGTCGCTTGGAGTTGGTCAACAATGAAGGCCTGCTCGATTATTTTTCCTTGATGCGCTTGGCTTTGCAACGCTCGGCCACTGCCCGAGAAGCCATCAAGTGCATGGCCGAACTCGTTGAAGAATACGGCTACAACAGCAGCGGCGAAACCATCACCATTTGTGACCCCAACGAGGCTTGGATTATGGAAATCATCGGCAAAGGCCCAGGCCGCAAAGGTGCCGTTTGGGTGGCCTTGCGCATCCCCGACGACTGCATTTGCGCCCATGCCAACCTGAGCAGAATCAGGCAGTTCCCTCAAGAAAAAGGTAGGAGCATCAATAGCAAGCAACTCTCGAAAATTGACAAACCCGAAGTGGAATGTGTCTATGCCTACGATGTAATTTCCTTCGCCCGTGAGAAAGGCTTCTTCAATGGCAAGGACGTAGATTTCTCTTTCCGCGATGCCTACTGCCCCATCGACTTCGAGAATGTGCGCTACGCCGATGCCCGCGTGTGGAGCTTCTTCCGCCACCATTACAACCACGAGGAGATGGACAAATACTTGCCTTACATCAACGGCGACTTCGACCAATGCGACCACCTCCCGCTGTGGATTAAGCCCGACAAGCCGCTCACTATGCACGACTTGCAAAACGACATGCGCGATCACTTTGAAGGCACACCTTTGGACATGACCTCCGACATGACCGCCGGCCCGTGGGGAATGCCCATCCGTCCGCTGCCGATGCACTTCATGGATAGCGACAGCATTCCCTATTTCCGCGAGCGTCCCATCGCCACGCAACAAAGCGGCTTCACCATGACCTGCCAGATGCGCTCGTGGCTGCCCGATGATGTGGGTGGTGTCACTTGGTTCAACTGCGACGATGCCAACATGGTGGCCTACGTGCCGCTCTATTGCTGCATCACGCAGGTGCCCGATGCTTTCCGTCCGGAGAACAACCCGCGCAACGAGTTCAGCGACCAGTCGGCCTTCTGGATGAACAATTGGGTGGCCAACATGGTCTATCCGCGCTATTCCATGATGATTGGTGACCTACGCAAGGCGCAAAGTGAATTGGAGGACTACTATTTCGCCGACCAAGACAGCGTCCTCGTCGCCATCAAGGACATGACCCCCGCCGACCGGCAGAGTTACCTCAACAAGAAGAGCATCGCTTACGCCGAGCGCATGATGCAGCGTTGGGACAACTTGGCGAAATACCTGATTGTCAAATACAACGACCAAGTAGTGAAGCGCGTCGACAAAAACGGCAATTTCCAGCGTTGGGGCTACGAAACTCCCGGCTACGACCAACAATTCATTGATGCCATCGGCAAGTCCACCGGCGACCGCTACAAACTGAAGGAAGTGATTGAACGGCGGGAGAGGTAGGCCTATTACGGTTAATTCTTATTTTCACGCGAATCTACCATGCCTAAAAGCACCAATAAAAGCGGCGGGGAAATCTAAGTATAACAACCGAACAACTCACAACTCCAAACAACACTCATCTCTAAACCAACACAGTCCGCAGACCAAGGGAGTCTTGCCTAAAACCCCACAATTATATCAGCAAACTGACTCCATCCCCAAGCGGTTTTATAAGCGTCCACGCTGGCTTGGGGAACCTTGATTTCTTGAAGACGAGACAAAAGAAAATCCGATTCCACAAACACAATCGACGGAGGTGTGCTGGCTCGACAAGTCAGGGAAGTCAAAGAGGTACAATCCTCAAATGCATGTGATCCAATCCACTTGATGGAGGCAGGCAAATCAACCGAAGCGAGGTTACCGCATCCATGAAATGCATCATATCCAAGCTCTTCAAGTGCGTTGGAAAACGTAACGTTACTCAATTCTGTACAACAATAGAAAGCGTAATCGCCAATTTTGGTGATGGTATTGGGCATTACTATGGAAGTCAGTTTATTACATTTCCAAAATGCCTGACTCTTGATGCCTACTACCGAATAAGTCCGCCCAAGATGCGAGAACTCGGACGGAATAACTTCTTTGCCGTAATACTGCCTGTTGACCAGCTCGGGGTTGAAGTCCGTTGCATGGGTGACCATGGCCGTATTAGGCGAAACGAGGATGAAATACATCTTCTTCAACTCGTTTTGATAGCTGGCCTCCACAATCACTTGGCCTTCGCGAACCACTTCCTGTGTGGAAATGATTTTCAGCGGGTCGTTGTCATCTTTTTGGCAAGCAGTCAAGGAAAAACCCAAAACAAGGACCAGCAAGCCTTTCCGTAAATACTTTGTTTTCATCTTTTTCTTTTTTTTGATCATAATTACATCCCAACGATGATGTCCTTATACAACCGCCAGAAATGGCTTTCCTTGTACAAGTTGACACTTTGTGCCGGAACAAGAATGCGCTCGATGGCATTGTTCAGCATAAAATAGTCCCCGTAATAATGACCCTCAGGGTCTTTCTCAGGAGGCGTTATCGGGTGGCATATCAATGTGGTCAACGAGGCACAATTGTCAAGTGGATTCACGCCAAGATATTTCACCGAGGCCGGAATTTCAAAACTCGTTAAACCTGTACTTTCAAACGCGCCGTCGCCAATGCAGGTGATGTGGTCATGCAAAGTAACGGATGCCAAAGAAAAGCACATGGCGAACATGCCAATAGGAATTTTTTCCATTGACTCGGGAATCTTGATGCTTGTTAGACGAGTGGAACAAAAGACATTGTTATCAAAAGTGCAGGTGGAATTATAGATATCCACAGAAGCCAAGGCGGAGCCAGCAAAAGCGGCGTCACCAATGTATTTCACCGAATTGGGAATGTCAATGGAGGTAAGATGCACACACTCACTAAAAGCCATGCTACGGATGGTGTCGATGGTATTGGGCATCTCGACTGAGGACACCAAACTGACAAGTTCGTGATTTTGGACTGAGGCTTTAAAAGCACCATTACCGATGCATGTCACCTTGTACATCTTGCCGTTGTGGACAAAGCGGTCGGGAACAACAACATCGCCGCGATAAATCCAAGGAAACGATTCGCCTTCCTCGGAATAAAACCTGTTATGATTGACCACTTCAGCAGTCGTGTCCGAAAGCAAGTGGAAATACATCTTTGTACTGTCGGAATAAAATACTTTGACTGTAGTACCGAAATAGTTCTCGACCTCTTCGGTAGCGATAATTCCCAAGACGTCAGCATCTGTCTTATGACATCCTGCAAAAGTTGCCAATAAAAGCATCAATACCAATGCGAATAATAATGTCTTTTTCATTGCTATTTATTTTAATTGGTTTACCTTCTCGGATAATTGGTTCATAGTCTTGCGCTTGTGTCGTTACCCCCTCCCGCCATCAACAGGAGCGCAAGCAGGGTCATAATTCTTCTTGTTTTCATACTTCAATAGTTTTATTCCTTGCAAAAGTACTGATTATTATTCAATGTCAAGTCCCTTTTGCCCCGCTCAACCGTTTTGTCCCTACTTTTTTTTCGCAGTCCGTAGCCAACTTACTGAAAACGAACACCTAAAAAAAACACACCAAATCTATTGTCCCTATGAAAATCCCAACCCCGCTGGGGTGATCTGACCCTAAATGTAGAACACGCTCGCTATAAGCCTGTTGCGTGGCCTCCAATTCAACATCGATATTATTCTTTTTTTGTATGGCAGAAAACCATAAAGTCGTTGCAATTTTTCAGAAATCGTTGCATTTTTCATTTCACCAAAGCGCGAAAAAAGGAGTTACAAATCATTGTAACTCCTTGATTTTCACCGTCGGGGCAAAAGGATTCGAACCTTCGACCCCCTGCTCCCAAAGCAGGTGCGCTAGCCGGACTGCGCCATACCCCGAAAAAAAAGACGATTCTGCATCGTCTTCTTTCTCTCGCGGAGAGGGGGGGATTCGAACCCCCGGTATCCCTTGCGGAATACGACAGTTTAGCAAACTGTTGGTTTCAGCCACTCACCCACCTCTCCAGCGTGTGAATTGCGGGTGCAAAAATAGTGCTTTTTTCATTACCCGCAAGCGTTTTTTGCTACTTTTTTTCAAACAATGTGATTATCTATTGATTATCAGTCAGATAATTTGTCGTTTTCATGGTCGCTTGGTTTCCTTCAAAAAATGAGTTTGTGCCGAAAAAACATTTTCCGCCAAAAAATCCTTTTGGTTTTCAAATAATTCCTATATTTGCAGGCTTAATTGTACAACCCGAATCGGGCGAAATGCCCTGATTGTTCTTAAAAATGTATTGAAATGGAAAACAACGAACAACTGGCTCAAAATCCTTCAACAAACGAAGGCGTTGAGAATGAACAGATTACGAAAAAGGCTGCAAAGAAAGCCATTGACGCGAACGAGAAAAAGAAGATTGTCAAACTCATCCAGCCCAACATCTTGCCCGGCAAGGTGAGAATCGATGTAGCGACCCTTGGTGGCGAGGAAAAGCCCGAGACTGCTCCCTTGGCCGACGAGGTGATGCCCGACATCGTAGAAGCTCCCGAAATGGATGAAGATGAGGGTGTTGAGGATATTGCCCTTGACGGTTTGAACAAGCTGCAACTTGTGGAAATGCTCGAAGAACTCGTGCAGGATTCCGACATCCAGAACATCAAGGACAAGGTTGCCGCTATTCGCCTCCATTTCAATAAGTTGAATAAGGAAGACATGGACAACGAACTCGACCAGTTCCTGCAAGGTGGGGGCGAGGCCGAGAGTTTCCAGCATGTGGAAGACCCCATCGAACAGCGTTTCAACGTGGCTTTCGGCATCTTCAAGGCCAATCGCGCCAAGCAGAACGAAGACCTCGAAAAGCAAAAGGTGGAAAACCTTTCGAAGAAGCAGGCCATCCTTGACGAACTGAAGGAAATCATCGCTTCGGACGAGTCGCTGAAGAAGACCTACGACGATTTCCACGCCCTGCAAGACCGCTGGAAGGAAATCGGGCCTGTGCCGGCTGCCGAAAACTCCAACCTTTGGAACAACTATCATTTCCTCGTGGAGAAATTCTTTGATAAGGTGCGCATCGGACGCGAGCTCCGCGACCTCGACATGAAGAAGAACCTCGATTCGAAGATTGAACTGTGCGAGAAGGCCGAGGAACTGTTGGATGAGAAGTCTATCACCAAGGCTTTCAAGGCCTTGCAGAAATTGCATGAGGATTGGAAGGAAGTCGGTCCCGTGCCGCAAGACAAGAAGGACGAGATTTGGGAACGCTTCAAGGCCGCTACCGATAAAATCAATCAAATCCGCCGCGAGCATTATTCCAAGATAGAGGAGGAGCAAACCTCCAACCTCGAAACCAAAAAGGCTTTGTGCGACAAGGCTGAGGAACTCATCGCCGAGGACTATCAGAGCGTGAACGCATGGCAGAAGAAGTCGACCGAATTGGCCGAGATTTTCGGCATTTGGAAGACCGTTGGCCCTGCCAGCAAGAAAGACAACGAGGAGATTTGGCAGCGTTTCCGTGGCACGATGGACACCTTCTTCGCCAAGAAAAAGGCCTTCTTTGCCGGCCTGAAAGACAGGCAGACGGAAAACCTTGAGCGCAAGACCCAACTTTGCATCGAGGCCGAAGCCCTGATGGATTCTTCTGAATGGAAGACCGTCACTGAGCAGATGAAGAAACTGCAAGAGGAATGGAAGACCATCGGCCCAGTGCCGAAGCGCCATACTGACAAGATTTGGAAGCGTTTCCGTGCCGCCTGCGACACTTTCTTCAACCGCAAGAACGAGCATTTCAGCGGTCGCCGCACCGAAGAGGACGCCAACCTTGCCGCAAAGAAGGCGTTGATTGAGGAAATCAAGGCGTTCCAACTCACCCCGAGCCGCAACGAGAACATGGAGGCCATCAAGGCGTTCCAGAAGCGCTGGATCGAAATCGGGTATGTGCCGATGAAGCACAAGGATGCTATTAATAAGGAGTACCGCGAACTTATCGACGGCCTCTTCGACATGATGCGCAAGAACCAGAACGAGGCTTCGACCAACGAGTTCCGTGAGATGATGGAGGGCTGGAAAGACGACCCGAGCGCCAACGACAAGGTGCGCCGCGAGCGTCTTACGCTCCAGAACCGCATCCAGAAACTCCGCGACGAAATCGCAGCGATGGAAAACAACATCGGTTTCTTCTCCAACAGCAAGAACTCCGAACTGATGCGTGCCGAATACGAGAAGAAAATCAACAAGGCCAAGGAAGACCTGAAGGTGCTTGAGGCCAAGTTGAAGATTGCAGAAGAGTAAGAGTTGTGCGATGAACATAAAGCGAGGCAGGAATTCTCTTGCCTCGCTTTTTTCGTTTGTAGCATTTGGTATTTTGAAGCCACTATCTGGTCATCAAAGCATCAATCGCGGGCAGAATCTCACCCGACTTGCCTTCAAGATAAACGTCTGTGATATAGTTCGTGTAAGTCGAAGGCTCCATGTTGATTTCGATGATCTTCGCGCCATTCCGCTTGGCAATGCCGGGAATCATATTGGCCGGACTGACCTGCCCAGAAGTGCCGATGATGACGAATGCATCGCAATTCTCGGCAGCCCTCACCGAGCCATAATAGGCATCCTCTGGAATGCCCTCGCCGAAGAAGATGAAGTCGGGCTTCATCAGTCCGCCGCATTGGGCGCAACGGGGCGGTTCCTCGGTGAGTGTCAGGCTCTTGGCATCGACCTTATGTCCGCATTTGGTGCACACGAAGCGCGACATGTTGCCGTGGAACTCATACACGACCGTGTTGCCCGCCACGGTGTGCAGGTCGTCGATGTTCTGCGTGATGACGCTACTCAGGCGGCCTTCCTTCTCCCATTTGGCTAAGACGAGATGTCCTGGATTAGGCTTGATGTCCTTATTGCTGAAGAAGTTATAAAACACTTCTCGGATAATCTTCCATGACTCCTTGGTGTGGCGGTAGTAGAAGTCAATGTCTAATGAGTTAGGGTCGTACTGGTTCCAGATGCCGCCTTCGCCACGGAAAGGTGGGATGCCGCTCTCGGCGGAAGTGCCAGCGCCAGTGAAGCCCACGATGTTTTTCGCCTTGGAGAGGATTTCGGCGGCTTGCTTGATTTTTTCTTCGTTATTCATAACAGTTGTGTTTTTTTATCACAAAACTTGCAAAACCCGACAAAACCTTTTTTCTTGGTTGAGGAAAGCCTGCCAACCGGCGGCTTTCCGGCGGCGACGCGGTTGCGCAGCCGCCCACGCCAAAGGATGGTTTTGTATGTTTTGTCGGTTTTGTGACATGATTTGACATGTTTACTATTTAGGCGCAAAGTTAGCGAAAAAAGATTGATTTGATGGAAGATGGATGAAAATGTGTATTTTTGCAATCTTCAAGCAGAACACCGATGAAGGAAACACAAAACATAGAATTCAAGCGGCAATGGCGGGATGATTTTCTGTCCGAGTTGTGTGGCTTTGCCAACGCGCAAGGCGGCACATTGTATATTGGTGTGGATGACAAAGGTAGTGTGGTAGGCATAGAAAACGCCAAGCAACTGCTTGAAAAGTTGCCCAACCTCATCAACCAAACGATGGGATTGCTTGCCACTGTCAATTTGTTGGCAGAAGATGGTAAGGAATATCTATCCATCAGTGTTTCCGCTTCGGAGCAGCCCGTTTCCTATCGAGGCAAGTACTATTACCGCTCAGGCACTACACTGCAAGAGATGAATGGCAATTCCTTACGCGAGTTTCTGTTGCGAAAACTTGGTACTACATGGGATGCCTTCGTTTGTGTGGATGCCACAATGGACGACATAGACCCCTTGGCAGTGCAGTATTTCCTGAAATGTGCTGTCACGGCTGGACGTATGCCAAATGAAGCCCTAACGGACAATGTCCAATCAACGTTTTCCAATCTTGACCTTTTGACCCACGAGGGTAAGTTGAAGAATGCCGCCATTTTGTTGTTTGGCAAAAGGCCGCAGCATTTCTTTATCAGTTCTCGATTCCGTATCGGGCGGTTTATGGCTGACGACACTGACCTAATTCATCACGACGACATTGAAGGAAACATCATCCAAATGGCCGACAAAGTAATGTGGAAATTGCGCCAGGATTATCTCATCGCGCCCATACATTATGAAGGTATTCTTATGAATTGGCAATGGTTTTTTGTGAGATTTTTTCATTAGGGGTGGATATGTTGTAATGACGTTGATAGGCTTCGTTCCTTTTTATGAC
>CACXQO010000050.1 GCA_902769815.1 uncultured Bacteroidia bacterium
CTGCGTCCCCTGCTGGTGGTACACTGCCCCGATGCCCGTCTTCACCTTCCTGGAACAATACGACTTCAGCGGCAAGACCGTCATCCCGTTCTGCACGGCCTACACCGCCGAATATGAGACCCTCAAAGACATCGTCAAGGCCACGCCCAAGAGTGACCACCGCGACGGCATCTGCGTCGTCACCAAAGAGATGAACGGTGTCGGCATGGACAAGAAGTTCGGACAAATCGACAAGTGGCTAAAAGAAATCGGTTTCTAACGCTAACTTTGCATATTTGCAGCAAAAATCAAAACATTGGATCTATGAAAAAAACACTAGTATGAGTACCATGAAAAGACTTATAAAAATTGCAGTCATAGCAGTAGCTGTTCTCGCTTTCTCCGCTTGCTGCAACCAGAAAGACGAGCCCGTGCAGACAGGCCTCGTGATTGAGAAGCAAGGCGTATTCTCGTCGGGCGGACGCATCACCGACCCTATCCCAGGCGATTACGATGCCACACAAAATTGGATGGACCAATCGCGCAAAGGCACCACCACGCACGTGGACCACGCCAACACCTTCTATCAGATTCCCGCATCGGGCAACGGCATCCCGATGGTGTTCCTGCATGGCTACGGGCAGACGCGCACGGACTGGCAGGCCACTCCCGACGGACGTGAGGGCTGGAGCGACCTCTTCCTGAAGAAGGGTTACTCCGTGTTCCTCGTCGACCAGCCTCGCCGTGGTGCCGCTGCCGCCACCGAAATGATCGTCACTGATCCCGGCGACGTGGAGGACGGCAAGTTCAAGGTAGGCGAACAGGCTTGGTACACCCACTTCCGCATCGGTCGCGTGGCTCCCGAACGCTACGAGGGATCGCAGTTCCCCGCTGGCGACAAGGCGCAGACACAGTTCTTCTGCCAGATGACACCCAACACGGGCAACTACGACGAGCCGCTCTTCGGACAGGCGATGAGTGCCGTGATGTCCGACGTGCAGAAGATGACCGGCAAGAAAGCCGTCTACATCACCCACTCGCAGGGTGGCCGCGTGGGTTGGCAGACCGATGCAGGGAACATCGCTGCCATCGTGGCCATAGAGCCGGGTTTTGCACCCATGGTGGGTTCGCCTGAATACCAGAAGTTTGTTGAGGCCAAGGTGCCGATGCTCTTCCTCTTCGGCGACAACATCATGAATGGTCCCGAGGACATCCAATCGACAGGTTTTTGGCAGATGGTGCTGAACCAATGCCGCGACTTTGCCGAACATTATAATCAAAACGGAGGTGATGCCACTGTCATCCATCTTCCCGACATGGGCATCAAAGGCAACAGCCACTTTATGTTCCAAGAGATGAACAATGTCGAGATTGCCGACATAGTGGCTGATTGGTTGAACAAACATAACTTGTAATAACGATGAAAAAGACATTGCTTTTGATTGCCGCCGCATTGATGTTTGCTTCGTGCGGCAGCAAAACCACCACAATGGAAAAGGAAATGAATACTTTGAGTTTTAACCAAGAGCAGGCGGCCTTCATGTCGGCCATCGCCTGCAACGAGGCCAAAGCCGACTATACCGCCTTGGCCGAGGCCATCAACGGCGGCTTGGATGCCGGCCTGACGGTCAGCCAAATCAAGGAAGCCCTATCGCAACTCTATGCCTACACGGGATTTCCGCGTTCTTTGAATGCCCTTGGCACTTTGCAGAAGGTATTGGAGCAACGCCAAAGCGAAGGCAAAGCCACTGAAGAAGGAATGGATGCTTCTCCCCTGCCTGCCAGCTACGACGCCTTGAAACAAGGCACCGAGGTGCAGACCCAACTCAGCGGTCGCCCTTTCAACTATGACTTCTGCCCTGCCGAAGACTACTATCTGAAAGCCCACCTTTTCGGTGACATCTTCGCTCGCGACAACCTCACCCACGCTGACCGCGAACTCATCACCGTGAGTGCGTTGAGCGGCTTGGAGAATGTGATGCCGCAGTTGCAGGCGCATGTGCGTGGTGCATTGAATATGGGTGTCACAGAGGAGCAGTTGCGCAGCATCCCAGTGGCTTTGAAAGCGTACGGTTTGGTTTCAGAAGCGCATCGTGCCGAAGCAGCATTAGCAACAGTCATTGACGGAGACACAACTCTCAACACTAAACACTCAACTCTAAACTCTTCTTGGCCTATTGGAGAACCCAACACCGCATACGCCCAATATTTCATTGGCAACAGCTACCTCGCCGTCCTCGACCCCGCAAGTGGCCTTTGCAACGTCAGCTTCGAGCCTGGCTGCCGCAACAACTGGCACATCCACCACGGTGCCGTGCAGATGTTGATTTGCGTGAGTGGTCGCGGCTGGTATCAGGAGTGGGGTAAGGATGCCGTCCCGTTGGTCCCTGGCACCGTCATCGCCGTCCCCGGGGGCGTGAAACACTGGCACGGCGCCGCCAAAGACAGCTGGATGCAGCACCTCACCTACCACGCCAATGCCAAGCCCGACAACAGCAACGAGTGGCTGGAGCCTGTCAGCGACGAGCAGTATGACACATTGAGATAATCGGACAAGTTTCCATGAAAAATCCGCAATTCAGGCGAAGGCTTGGGTTGCGGATTTTTATTTTTATAACTCCTTGATTTTTAGCAATACTTACAAAAAGGTTTGTGTATTGACAAAAGGTAAGTGACTGAAAATTAGAATTTTTTCTATATTTTTGCCTCGTTAATCCAGAAACAATGAACAACAAAAAAGAAATACAAAGTGCCACCTTCCCTGACTGCCCGATACGCAACGTGATTTCGCACATCACTGACAAATGGTCGCTGTTGGTGCTTTACACCTTGGAGCAAAAAGAAGTGCTACGTTTCAAAGACTTGTGGCGACAAATCCCTGACATTTCACAAAAGATGTTGACCTCCACATTGCGCCATCTTGAGGACGACGGAATTATCAGTCGCGAGGTGTTTATGGAAGTTCCCCCACGAGTGGAATACCAACTCAGTGAGCGCGGAAAGAGTCTCATGCCGCATTTGGATGCATTGATTTCATGGGGCATTGAACATCAGGAAAGCATTATTAACGATAGGATAAAACACATTAAATCAAATAATTAAACTTTTAAAAAATGGAAAATACAAAGAAGAAAGTAGGTCAGTTTCAGGCGTATGAATTGAATGGATTCCGCCTGCATGTTTACAACAGCAACGATGTGATGGCCGATACCTCGTTTATCATCGAGGGTGAAAATGGCCTTGTAGTGATGGAGTACCCTTTGTTCAAGGTCAATGCGGCTGAATTTGGCGAGTACATCAAGGCTCTTGGCAAGCCCATCGTCACCGACATCACCGACTATCACTTGGGTGGCAGCGACCAGTTGCCCATCGTCATGCCCGAAGGGATGCCCGCTTTTATTGAAGGTCCTATCTATGGTGGCATGATGAAAGGCTTTGCCCAATCGTTTGGCGACACTATGGTCGACTTGCCGACGCAAAAAGCCACGGAGGTTCCTTTTGGCAGCACGCAAAACTATGCTGGCGTTGACTTCCGTTTCGAGCACGGCGCGGCAAGCGACTTCCCTGGTGCCAGCATCATCATAGGTGGACAGGTGTATTATAGCCATTGGGCATATTACCCCGCCCACATGAGTCCGCTTCAATTGGGCAATGCAGATGCCATCGATGCGGAATTGAAAGCCACGAAAGAGGCCCTTGATTCTGGTTGCAAATATTACATCGGTGGACATGGTGGATTGGTGGAAAAACCTGCCGTTGAAGCCCGTATCGCTTATCTTGAAAAGGTGAAAGCATTGCGCGCCGAAAAGTCCAATGCGACTTCGTTCACGA
This sequence comes from uncultured Bacteroidia bacterium, assembly GCA_902769815.1. GTDB lineage: Bacteria > Bacteroidota > Bacteroidia > Bacteroidales > F082 > Limimorpha. The sequence goes on from CACXQO010000050.1 coordinate 3,811, forward strand.
TGGCTTTGAAGGGAGCCTTCCCCGATATGCCCGGGGCCATCGCTCCGTTGGCGGAAGCCTTGTACAAATAAGGAAATCAATTTACTAACCAACAATAAACAAGTTGCTTCCGCGTTTTGTGAAAGCAACTTGCTTTCGTTTTATGGAAACAGAAAAACTACATAAAGCCTTACTTGAAGCCGACGCCATCGTCATCGGCGCAGGCGCAGGCCTCTCCACCTCGGCTGGCTTCACCTATAATGGCGAACGCTTCCAAAAGCATTTTTCCGATTTTATCGAGAAATATGGCTTCACCGATATGTACACAGCGGGATTCCATCAGTTCCCGACCGAAGAGGAGCATTGGGCCTATTGGAGCCGACATATCTACTACAACCGCTATGTGCCAGCCCCGAAACCCGTTTACGACAACCTCCTGAAACTCGTGCAGGACAAGGACTATTTCGTCATCACCACTAATGTCGACCACCAATTCCAAAAGGCGGGCTTCGACAAACAAAGGCTTTTCTATACCCAAGGCGACTACGGGTTGTTCCAATGTTCTAAGCCTTGTCACCAAAAGACCTACGACAATGAGGAAAGCATCAGGAGAATGATTGCGGCGCAAAACGATATGAAAATCCCGACCGAATTGGTTCCCCGTTGTCCCGTCTGTGGCGGTCCCATGAAGGTCAACCTGCGTTCCGACGACACCTTTGTGGAGGACGAAGGCTGGCATAAGGCCGCACAGCGTTATCTTGATTTCGTGAACGGCTACCAACATGGCAAAATCCTGTATTGGGACCTCGGTATCGGGAGCAACACCCCGACCATCATCAAACTACCCTTTATGCAGATGACCTATAAAAACCCTGAGTCGACATACGCCACCATCAACCTTGGCGAGGCGTTCACCGTGGAACAAATCAAGGACAGGTCGATTGTGATTGATGGGGATATTGGAGAAATACTAGAAGAATTGTTGAATCGTTGATTGTTGAACTGTTGAATTGTTGAAGATGAATCGTTTAGATTATTTGATTGACTACCTTCTGAAAGAAGACCCGCAATATTCCGAGATGGAGATTCCATCGGATTTGCAAGGCAAGCGTGACCTGTTTCGTGCCTTGCGCAATGTGCGTTGGCCGAAACCTGTCAGCGAGGAGTTTCTGCAATTTCAGGATGAGGAATTGCGGGTTCAATTACAGGAAAAAGGTATTGTGGCATTACCTGATATGCCGATGCAGATTTGGCAAGGAGATATCACCCGCCTAAAGATTGACGCCATTGTCAACGCGGCCAATAGCCAGATGTTGGGCTGCTTCCATCCTTTGCACAAGTGCATCGACAACGCCATCCATTCAGCTGCGGGTGTGCAATTGCGCGGGGAATGCCACCAATTGATGCTTCAGCAAGGGCACGAAGAACCGACTGGTCAAGCCAAAATCACCAAGGCCTATAATCTGCCGTGTAAGTACGTCATCCATACGGTCGGGCCGATTATTCCTACTGGCATTCCGACGCCAATGCAAAAGGAGCTGTTAGCTTCTTGCTACCGTTCCATCATACAACTGGCTGATGAAAACCAACTTGAAAGCGTCGCTTTTTGCTGCATCTCCACAGGCGAGTTCCGTTTCCCGAACCAATTGGCAGCCGAAATCGCTGTAAAAACAGTTTCAGACTTCTTTGTTGAGCGCCCAGAGTGTTCCATCAAACAGTTGGTTTTCAATGTGTTTAAGGATGTGGATAAGCGAATCTATGAAGGAATACTGAAAATCGAAAGCGTTTAGACCTTTGTGGCGGTGTTTGTTTTAAGGGCTTGGTTTTTGTAGTTTTGCAGCCACATTCAATACAAACCATGGAATATATCAGAATAACAAAAGAGAATCTTGAGCGAGAGCATACCTGCTGTGCCATTTCAAACAATAATGACGTCCAAGTGTCATCAAAGAAGTCGTGGCTTTTGGATAGGTTCAATGATGGACTAGTGTTCTTGAAGAGTGTGGAACGAGGAAAATGCTTTATAGAATACATCCCTGCGGAAAATGCGTGGAATCCTGTTGCCGCCGATGGTTATATGTACATCGACTGTTTGTGGGGTTCCGGTTCGTTTAAGGGACACGGGTATTCAAACGACCTTTTAGATAAATGCATCCAAGATAGCAAAGCGAAAGGAAAAAAAGGCTTGTGCATCCTTTCATCTGCCAAGAAAAAACCTTTCCTTTCCGACCCTAAATTCCTTGCACATAAAGGATTTGTGGCATGTGATGAAGCCGATAATGGTATCCAACTGTGGTATCTGCCTTTTGCCAAAGGAACAGATGCGCCTACATTCAAGGAATGTGCCCGACATCCACACATTGAAGAAAAGGGATATGTGCTATTCTACACCAACCAGTGTCCGTTCAATGGCAAGTATGTCCCCATCATCGAATCTTTGGCAAAGGAATACGGCATAGCTTTCAAAGCCTATCATCTTCAGAGCAAGGAAGATGCCCAAAACGCACCAACTCCCATTCAACTCCCATTACTACTTATGCGGTTTTTCACGATGGCGAGTATATCACCAATGAACAGATGAATGACAAAAGATTCTTGAAGATGATTGGTAAATAGATGCAGATTTTTATGACTGAATCGGAGTTGTACAAGAGTCTTGGAGAGCGCACCGCTGAAACCGACACCAACCGAGTGGTCAGAATCCATTGTTTGGTTGCCATCCGTGCGGCATTGTTTTTCATGACCTTTGCGACGGTTTTTCACATCATTACTCCTTCCCCATCATCGTCACCCGCTCCTCTTTCTTGAAGCCGAATCTTTCATAGAAAGCGGGCAAGATGCTTTCGCGGGAAACACACGATGTTCTATGGGATAAAGCAGTTTTTTCGGCAAAGATACTGTTTTTATTAGGATTATTTGTAATTTTGCACAATCACAAAAGGCAACCCAACATGACAAGCACCCCTGATTTGGTTCAATACATCCCCGACCATTGCGCATAGATTGTTTCTTCGTTTTCTTCATCGAAGACATAGACGACCGCGATCATTTCGCCATACTTTTCTGAGCGACTTGCCATAAACTACCAATGCCGAAACGGAAAAATGAATCTCAAAACTGATTAATATGTCCAATCCAACCAACAAACAAGAACTTGTGGCCGCCATGACCGACGGCTACGCCAAACTGAATGAGCAAATTGCCAAGATGAGCGAAGAAGCCATATCGGCTCCTTTCGACTTCGCCGCCGACCCCAAGAAATGCGGTGTGCGCTGGCAATACGACCGCTGCCTCCGCGACCTTCTGATTCACCTTCACGAGTGGCAGGTGCTGATGCGCGAGTTCGTGAACAACATCCGCGAAGGTCACCCGCGAGACTACCTGCCCGACGAGTACCGCAAGAACTACCACGAGATGGACAAGATGCTGGTGGAGAAGCATCAAAATACGCCTTTGGAGGAAGCCAAACGCCTACTGCAAGCGACCCATGAGGAGATGCTTCGCCTCGCCGAGAGTTTCACCGAGGAGGAACTCTTCACCAAAGGCTACTACAAAAACACCTACACCACCGACATGGCGGCCTACTTCGTGAGCGTCACCTCAAGTCCCTACGGGCAGGCGGTGAAGTTGCTGAAGACGCATCAGAAAAACCACAAATAGTGTTTTTATTCAAGAAAAGTTGTATTTTTGCAGCATCTTTTGAATAAAATGAGATGACCTATTTGGAGTTTAGGGAACAGTGGCACGGGATTGGATGCTTCAATGTCTATCAAATCCGTGCGTGGAACCCGGAGTTCGACAGAAGCAATCTCACACGTTGGGTGAAGCGGGGCTATCTGTCGAAACTGCGGCAGGATTGGTATGCTTTCAGCGACTTGAAGGGCAACCCTGAGATGGCGCGTTATGTGGCGCAACACATCTACACACCGTCGTATATCAGTCTGCATTACGCCTTGTCGTTCTACGGCATCATTCCCGAAGTGGTGACCGACATCACCTGCGTCACCTCCAACCGAACCACGGCCTACAGCAACGACTTCGGCCATTTCAGTTACCAGACGGTAAAGCCCGCGCTTTTCTTTGGTTTTCGTCAAATGCCTTTATCGCCACGAGGTAGTTATCTGTTAGCTTTTCCGGAGAAGGCCATCGTTGACCTGCTGTATCTCTACCCACAATACAATGCTGCTGAAGCCCTGCTTGAACTACGTTTCGATGAGTGGTGGATGCGTGAGGAACTCGACAAAGAACGTCTATTGTCGTTTGCCGAACAGAGTGGCAACAAGGCATTACAAGAACGTGTGAAACTATTGATTAAAACCTATTCCGAATGATTGACCTACAGTCCATATTGGCTTATTATCCACCACAAATCGCGGCTAATGCGTCATTCCACAAGCATATCCTGAAGGAGTACATTGAGTTATTGGCTTTGGAACACCTGTCGCAATCGCCTTACGCGCCAAAAATAGTGTTTATCGGTGGAACCAACCTGCGCCTTATCCTTGGTCTTGACCGTTTCTCCGAAGACTTGGATTTCGACTGCAAGCAACTGAACGCGGAAGAGTTTATTTCGATGACTGATGCGCTGGTTGAATATCTGCGTCTCAATGGTTTGCAAGTGGAATTGCGCGACAAGGAGAATCCCCGACTGACGGCCTACCGCCGCAATATCTATTTCCCGGAACTGCTTTTCGATATGAATCTTACTGGCCATCGGGAGGAAAGGTTTTTGATGAAGATTGAAGCCCAAGACCAAGGCGTGGTTTATACCCCACAAACCGCGATGGTCAGCCGCAACGGTTTCTTCTTTCCCGTGACCGTCCCTTCCAAAAGCGCCATGCTCTCGATGAAACTTGCAGCGCTGCTGGCAAGGACGAAAGGCCGCGACTTCTACGATACCATCTTCCTTTGGCAACAAGTCCAACCCGACTACGACTTCCTCCGCCAGCGTTGCGGAATTGGCGACCCAGAAGCATTGAAAAAAGCCTTAAACGACAAACTTGACACTGTTGACCTCATACAGAAGCAGAAAGACTTCGAACATTTGCTTTTCAACCCTTCGCGCAGTGCGCAGATACTGCATTTCCAGCAGTTCATTGACAGTATGCTATAAAAAGGAATCATAAAAGACGGAATCTCATAAACCTATGAACAACAAACCCACAGAAAATCCCAATGTTGCCAATGATGCGCTGTATGAATTCGATGCCATCATCCTGCAAAACGAGGATATGGATGCCGCATACGTGGAGGTGCCTTTCGACATCAAGGCAATCTTCGGAAAAGGACGCTTGGCGGTTCATGCCACCTTTGACGGCGTGCCTTACGACGGCCAAATCGTCAAGATGGGAACGCCTTGCTTCATCATCGGTGTGCGGAAGGACATCCGCAAACAGATGGGCAAGAGTTTTGGCGACACGGTACATGTAACTTTTTGTGAACGACAATTAAAACAACAATAAAATGACTAAAACAACTATTATCATGGCATTAATTTGCATTTTGGGAATGGCTTCGTGCCAAGCACAATCACATCAACTCGTCCCGCCCACAACTGAAGGTGAGGCTGCAACGGTTTATATGACCACCGACATCAGTCCGGAAGGGTTGGTGCGCATCTATGAAGCCTTGGGCGTGGAGGCTCAAGGTCGTGTGGCGGTGAAAATCTCCACCGGCGAATCGCAGAAAAGCAACCACCTTCGCCCCGAATTGATTAAAAACTTGGTGCAAAAAGTGAATGGCACCCTCGTGGAATGCAACACGGCCTACGGCGGCAACCGTGGCAACACCGAAAAGCACCGTAAGGCTATCGCTGAACGCGGCTACAACGACATCGCCACTGTCGACATCATGGACGAGGAGGGAGAAATCCAGTTGCCCGTCAAGGACACCAAGCACCTGCAATACGACATCGTTGGCTCGCACTTGCAGAACTACGACTTTATGATTAACCTGGCCCATTTCAAAGGTCACGCCATGGGCGGCTTCGGCGGCGTGTTGAAGAACCAGTCGATAGGTGTGGCATCGAGTGCCGGAAAACTCTACATCCATTCCGCAGGCAAAAGCCAGACGCATTGGACGATTGCCAACCAAGATGCTTTCCTTGAGTCGATGGCGGCTGCGGCACAGGCCGTACACGACTATTTCAAGCAGGAAGGCAAGGACATCGTGTACATCAATGTGATGAACAACATGTCGGTGGATTGCGATTGCGACGGTCATCCTGCCGCGCCGCGCATCAAGGACATCGGCATTTTGGCCTCCACCGACCCTGTGGCCCTCGACCAAGCCTGCCTCGACCTCGTGTTCAACCATGTCAGCAGCCAAGGCGACGACGCCAAGCCGCTGCAAGATCGCATCAACAAGAAACATGGTACCCATACCGTGGAATACGCCGAACAGATCGGACTTGGGACGCGGAAATATACCATTGTGAGTATTGATGATTAAAAAAACGGCGAAATTGAAAATTCAACGTAGTTAATTGCTCGAATTAAGTAACGCCTAAAAAATAAGGTGTAACGATGTTGTTGTAATAGCGACTGGATTTGAGAAAAAAGTGATATATTTCATTGATTATTAGCATTAT
>CACXQO010000051.1 GCA_902769815.1 uncultured Bacteroidia bacterium
GGCGGCATTCACTGCACAAATCGTGTGATCATCATTGGCGTAAGCGGCCACAAGACGTTTCTTGGGTTTGCTGCGCAAAACCTCAAACATTTGTTCTAATTTTCTGATTTCCATAATTCTGTATTTAAAGATTTAAAATTTTAAATTTCAAGATTCATTCTTCCGCCAAATGCCAAGCGCCATTGTCTCTCTTGTCTTCATAACCGACCAAGCCTTTGCCTTTCACTAACACGGCAAAATTGTTTTCTTTTTTCAAACAAATGGTATCGGAAAGGGTGGCAACATCGCCTGAATACTGTTCTGAAGAAATGTTACATTGACGGGGATACATATCTGACAACATACAAAACCAAAGCGAACCTATTTCTCCGTTTTTGGTACCTTTTCCGTATAATTCCAACCGCATTCCCTTTTTGCGGAAATCGTCCACATTGGTTTCTGGCAAACTTACAAGATAGACTTCTCCGCTTGGGCCTATTTCACCTGTTGGATAACAGGAGTTTACGGTGTAAGTATAGTGGGCAGAGTCATAGTCCATCAGATCAACGTTGCGAACTTCAAACTGAAGAGAATCGCCGTTGTCGTTGAGAAACAGCAACTTTTGTCCCTCCTCGTAAGGAAGATACTCGTTGACGACCTTAGGCAGACTCCAGCCTTCGCATACTTGCTCAACGCAATCATTGTTTTTCTTGGTGCAGCCCGCCAAAGCGAGGACGGACGCAAGGATTAATGCTGATTTTTTCATAATTGAACTATTTTTAAGTTGTAAAACACTGATTCATTTTATGTTAGTATACTTTTATCGTATTTCTCCCCATGAAGCGGGAAACGGAATGTTGTTCGCTTTATAATAAAGGATAATCGGGTCGTAATCCAAATCATCAGCCCAAGTGAGGGTTTTCAATTCGGGATGGATGTAGGCTTTCTTGAACAAATTCATGTTCAGCAAAAGGTTGTAAGGTTTCGAGGAATGAATCACATCGTCAAAATCAACAAGCCCCGATGTTCCGTCTTCAAAAGACACTTTGTAGATGTAATCGTGCTGGTATTCAATATTTTTCAAATCGTAATTCATTTTATAATGGCTTGATTTTTACAAGATTACCCTTCTTCGCTTCTTCCCAACAAAGCATCAATTCCTCTTGGTGCATCTTTGCCCATTCAGCAACAAGCCCGAAAGTCTTTGGCGGCAAGTCACCAATCATCAACCCGAAGTCCTTAATCCTTATAGATGCCTCATACTCATTGTATCTCACATGAAAATGAGGTGGATTATGGTCTGAAAAGTTCATCGTGATGATGATTCCTAAAAACCTGCTTATTTCGGGCATTTCGTTATTGTTTGACGGAGCAAAGATAATAAAACTTATCCATCAATAGTAAATAATGTTCAAATCGAGCCGTTTTTCCTGCAATTTCTCGATGGCGCGGGCCTTGACCTTGGTGTTGTAAACCTTCAGTTGTTTCATGACCTTGGTGTTGTAAACCTTCAGTTGTTTCAGGGTCGGGATGTCCTCGATGGGCGACAAACTCCTGACATCGGTATTGTTGACAAACAGGTTTTCAAGTTTTTGCAGACCTGAGAGCGGTTTCAGCGACTTCACCGCCGTGCCGCTCGCATTGAGGGTGACGAGGTTGTTCATCTTCGAGAGCGGGCCAAGGTCGCTGATTTGCGTGTTCTCGATGTTGAGCAGTTCGAGCATGGTGCTGCCTTCGATGGGTTTCAGGCTGCTGATAGGATTGTTCTGCACATTGAGTTCGACGAGATACCACTTGTTCTCCAAGGGTGCAATGTCGCGCACACTTTGGCCGTTGATGGTCAGACGCTCAAGCCATAGAAAATTCTTCAAAGGCTCAAGGCTGATGATGGGGAATTCCATGCCGATTTCAAGTTCCTGCAAATCCACAATACGCTGCAAATCAAGGTCGTTGGGTATTTCATCTTGTATGCCGATGGCGTTTCGGAAGATGGCTTGCCAAATCGGGTCGAGAATGTTCCACCATGTCGTCAGGGCTTCGGTCTGATAAATGACATGCACCTGCCTTTGACTCTCTTTCAACACTATGATTTGGCTCGGGTTGATGTTGGTGCTGTCGGCATAAATCACTTCGAGGTTGTTGTCGTTCATCAAAGGCGAGAAGTCGTTGACGGGCGTGTTCATGATGTTGAGATACCGCAAGTTACCCATGTCCTGCAAGGGCTTGAGGTCGCTGATGTAGGTGTGCGAAATATTGAGCGATTCCAAATTGGCCAAGCCTTGGATGGGTTGCAGGTAACCAATTTCTGTGTTTGAAATGTTCAACGAGCGGAGGTTGGTCAAGCGGCTGACGGGCATCAGGCTTTGCATGAAAGTATTGCCCGAAAGGTCGAGTTCCTGAAGATTGATGACTTGGTGCAACTGCTCAGTGGTCGGCTCCGAGTCGACTTTTATCTGCTTGGAAAACACGGCTTTCCAATAAATGGGCAGTTCAATCCACCAGTTTCTTAGGGCTTCGGTGTCGTAAATGACCAAAGCGAATGGGTTGCTCTTGACGAACTCGCTTGCCTCGGCATCACCGATGTTGGATTGGTCGCAATAGATTTTGTTCAGGCGGCGGTTGCCTTTCAAGGGCGAAAGGTCGCGGATGGTGGTGTTGCTGCAATAGAGTTCACGCAAGTTCTCCATCTCGCTCAGTGCCTGCAAGTTGCCAACGGCTGTGCCCGAAATGTTAAGGCTTTGCAAATCCTTCAGATTGCTGATGGGACCCAAGTCGCGGACGGCAGTGTTGCTAATGTCGAGGCTTTTCAAAAGGGTCAAATCCTGCAAAACGCCCAAATTGGCAATGCTCGTGCCGCTCAAATTGAGCGAAACGAGGTTAGGACAACCCTTCAAATTGTTGATTCTGCTGACTTGTGTTTCGGCAATGTTGAGTTTCTGCAAATTGCGCAACGACTCCAGCACGCTCAGGTCTTCAATGCCTGTGTTGGCCACCTCGAGTTCCTCAAGGGTGATGTTGTATTTCAGTGCCGAAATGTCTTCTATCATGGTGGAATTGGCACGCAACACCTTCAGTTTGTTGAGGTTGCGCACGGGCGACAGGTCTTCAATGGAGGTTCCTGAAACATCCAAGAAGGTGAGGTCGGAAAGTTCGCTGAGCGGGTCCAATGTGATGATTTCGCGGATGCCGGAGATGTCGACACGCTGTTTTTGGGTGACGAGTTTTAGTTTGGCGTCCAATTCGGTGAAATCGTCGAGGCTACTGATGTTGTATTCCGACATGGGAATGCCGCTGTCGAACAAAATATCGCCGCCAAGACGGTTTTTCCAGTTTTGCGAAAGGCCGTTCCACCAGTTGCGAAGTGCCTCACTCTCATTGATTTTAGTGGTATAGATGCTGGCAATCTTGATGCTGTTGTTCTGTCGGTCGAGGTTGATTTCTATGAAACGATTCCTCACATTGTCGACCTGCTCGTCAGTAACGGTTTTGCCCGTCAAATGCCGCGTCATGGTGACCTTGAAGAAGATGCTGCCATCGTCACGCTTGTTGTTGGCGATGCTTTGCAAGTCGAACTTGAAATTGGCCCATTTGAAGAAGAAGTCAATGTCTTTCAGATAGGCCTGCACATCTTTATTAATAGGTGTCTTGCGGTTCACGTCGAGGTCGTCCTCCACCTGCACCTTGTCATCGATGAAGATTTTGCTCCAACTTTCGGTGAACACGATTTCCTTTTCCGAGGCCGAAGTGGCACTGTCGCCGATGAAGTTCATCGTTTCTTCCAAATAGGCGAGCATCGACTTGATTTCGCTCTCATACTTGGCGATTTCGTCTTTGGAGAGTTTTTGGGCCTGACCGCCAAAGGCCAAGCCAAACAACAATATGGAAAGAATGGTTATCTTTTTCATGGTTGATAAAATTTGATGAGGTTGGTTTTTTCCTTTTCAGGCATGTAGACCACATTCGACATGAGCCAGCCGGAATTGAGGCCCGAGCGGTTGAACCACGACACCTCGAAGTACCAGTCCTTGATTTGCAAGACGTGGAACTTCACCGCGTCGACGTGCTGGAACACCAATTTGCCGCTCTTGATTTCGTAAAAGAAAAGGGTCAGGTAATCGGGATGATAGTTTTGCGAGGCGTAATACTCGATGACGTCGGGGTCTTGGAAGACCTTGTAGATGTTCATGAAGTCGAGTTCATGGCTCATGGGATGCAGGAAATGCTTCTCCTTGTCAGCCATTTCGCCCGTCGGGAAAAGCTTGTTGAATTCCGAGAAATACACATTGGTCAGCACCCATTTGGAACCTAAGCCTTCCTTTTCGACGGCCAAAAAGAGCATCACCTTGACCTCCTTGCCGTTGTATTTGAAGGTGGTGGAAACTTCTGAGAACCAACGACCTCCGAGGAAAGTCATGTAGGTTGAATCGCCCTTGGTGACATCCTCGATGAAATAGCGTTGCAGGTCGGTTTGGGTGCCGTATTTCTCTTGGTCGAAAAGCACGGGCAGCGACTTGCGGCGCATCTCGTTGCTGCGATAGTTGGGGTCTTTCGGGTTGAGTTTGTAGCCGAACTGGTCTTCCTCGTAGTTGAACCTGCGCATGAACTGGCCCATCTGCTTGGTCATGGCGTAGAGTTCGGTTTCGTCCATCTTAAAATCGCCAATCGTCTGACCCGCAACGGGCCAGACGAAGGCGATAGTCAGTGCCAGAAAAATGATATTTCGGGCTATTTTCATCTATTAGTCGTTTCCTTAACACGCATATCACCCAACAACACATCCCAGAAGCCGATAGTGCGGCCACCGATTTGGGTTTCCTTGCGCTTCACATAGACGGTAATGTCTTTTTTGGTCGTGTCCTTGTAGACCATGTTGCCCTCGCGGTCGTAGCCACGGAAGGTCTGGAAAATGGTGATGACACCAACGTAGGTGCCGTCGGGCTGGCGTTGCAAGTCGCTGACATACTCGATGTTGTACCATTCAATCTCGACGCGGTCGTAGTTCAAGCGCATCAGGTGCTCGAAATACTTGCGGACGCGATAATAGGTGATTTGGTTGGAACTGAGCGAAGAAACACCTATTTCGGCATCGCTCATAAAGAGTTCCTCGGCGCGGTCGATGACGCGGTTGGCCTCGCTGAAAGGCGTTTCCTTCGAGCCGACGATTTTGATGTATTTGCTCAGGTCTCTCACCTTCTCCAAGGCGAGGCTATCGATGGCCTGCTTGCGTTCAAAACTCAGTTCGTCCTGTGCCAAAGCGATACCCGCAAAGCATACGACAAAGGCTAATGTGGCAATGATCTTTTTCATTTCTTTATCAGTTCTATTTCGTTAATCTTTCCGTTGCTGTTGTATTTGATTTCGTGTACCTTTTCGGTGGCCTTCTTCTGGTCTTTCACATAGTTGAGGTACTTTTCGATGGTGGTCGGGCGGTCGTAGTCGTTGAAGCCGGCGTTCTGCTTGATGATGATGAGCACGGGCGTATTGGGCGACTCGAACATGCCCAAAGTTTCATTAATAACGCGGTTGGCCTGACTGACGCTGCTGGCATTGGCGATGCTGTTAAAGTTGCGTCCCAACACCACATCGGCGGCATTGGCTTTTTCGCGCTCTTCGGCGGCGCGGCGTTCCTCTTCATCTTTTTGGGCGCGCTCGCGGGCCAATTTCTTCTCCACCTGATAAAGCAGGTCGTCAACCTCGGCGTTTTGCAGGTTCCAGTCCTTGATGGTCTGCACGCGGGCTTCCTTCTCTTCGAGGCTCCAGAGGGTTTCGTCGTCGAGGATGGCGTTCAGGTCTTTCACGGCTTGGTCGACCCTTGATTTGTACTCAGCCTCAGCCGCTTCCTTGGCGAGGCGCTTCTTGCTCTTGCAACTGGTGGTGCCTCCTATCGTGATGAAAGCGGCAAGGAGAACCATCATTACGGTTGTGATTTTACTTTTCATTTTTTATCGAATTTTTCCTAATAACTCCAATGGATGCAAATAAATTGCAAAGGTAGTGCATTTTTTGTTGCAAGGAGCTTTTTGCCACAAAATTAGTGCCAATTTCCTTGGCCATACGTTATGCGCCCAAAGGCATTTTCGCCAGAACCTTGTAAATCGGCCCGGTGGGTTGCAGGAAACTCTGGAAATAGACCAATTCCTTCACGTCGGCGTGGAGATAGGTCTTCTGCTCGATGCTGTTGTAAATCTGCATGAAAAACTGCTTGTCGACCAACGACTTGATGCGGCAAACGGTAAGATGCGGCACAAAGTTCTGACGGTCACGGAGATAGCCCAATTCATCGAAAGTGTCCAAAAGGTCGTTTTCCAAATCAAACAAGGCTTTGGGCTGGTCGTTCATGCCGAGCCAAAGCACACGCGGCACGCGGTTGCTCCCGAAAAGCCCCGTGCGGTCGAAGTCCATCGTGAACGGCTGGTGCTTTTTCGCCACGGCGCGACATGCCTCGATGATGTTAGGAATGTCGTCCACGGGTGTACTGCCGAGGAATTTCAGCGTCAGGTGGATGTTTTCGGGTCGGCAATAGTTGATGAATTTCTCGTGCGGCAGGTTCTTTTTCAGTCGCCCGACGAGAGCTGGAAATTCTGTCCCCGAAGGGATGGAAATGGCCAAAAAGGTGCGTTTGGTGTTCATTTTTTTACTGTTTTTATGCTGCAAAAATAGTTTTTTCTCTCGTTTTCACCAAATTTCCGTATTTTCGCCCATTCAAAACAACGAATTATGAACACTTATTCCATTGGAATCGACATTGGCGGCACCAACACTGACATCGGACTGGTGCGCGACGATGGCCGTTGCTTGGCCAAGAAAAACCTTCCCACCAACAAGTATTATGACGCATCTGTTTATGTGTCAGATATTTGCGATAAAATCAAAGACCTAATGGGCGAAAACGAAGTAACTGCCATCGATGGCATTGGTATTGCGGCTCCAGCAGGCAATTTCTACACAGGCTGCATTGAGAACGCTACCAACCTCAACTTCAAGGGAGTCATCGACCTTGCCGCGATGTTTCACGGGCATTTGGATGTGCCAGTAGTCGTTTCCAATGACGCGAATGCGGCAGCATACGGCGAACTCGTTTATGGCGGTGCCAAGGGTATGAAACATTTTGTGATGTTCACCCTCGGCACGGGCGTGGGCAGCGGCATTGTGGTGGACGGTAAGTTGGTGCATGGCAAGACTGGAGGCGCAGGCGAACTCGGACACGCCATCCTCATCCCCGAAGGTCGCCCTTGCGGTTGCGGACGGAAAGGCTGTCTCGAAACCTATACTTCCGCTACGGGCATTCGACGCACAGCACTCGAAATGATGGAAGCCAATCCTGATTATGACGGGGCACTTCGCAAAGTCGACCCAAAGGAACTGACGAGCAAAACGGTTGGCGATGCGGCCAAATACGGTGACCCGTTGGCCATCAAGGTTTTTGAAAAGACTGGCTATTGGTTGGGCATTGCCTTGGCCAATGCCGTGGCCTTCAGCGGCCCAGAGGCCATCTTCCTGATGGGCGGTCCCGTGAAAGCGGGAGAAGTGCTGCTAAAACCTACCCGTGAATCGTTCAAGAAGCACTTGTGCTTTGTTTATGATGGCAGTGTCGACATTCGCGTTTCCGAACTGCCTGATAATGATGCAGCTATCCTCGGCGCAGCGGCTTTGACGAAGGCGAAATGATTTGATTTACAAGTTGTTTACTCGCAAGAACTCAATTTTTGAAATTCCTATCCAAGAATTCTTGTGCTTCGTGCATACCACCATCGCGGGCTTTCTGCATCAACAGTTTGGCATAGGTTTGGTCTTGTTGCACGCCGTTTCCTGTGTAGTATAGGATGCCCAAGCGATACTGCGCGTTGGAAATGTTCTTGTCGGCAGCGGCAGTATAGTTTTCGATGGCCTTAGCCAAATCTTTCTCCACGCCGATACCGTAATAATAACAATCACCCATTTGCGAAAGCGCGTAGGCATTGCCTGCTTCGGCAGCATCTTTCCACCATTTGAGGGCTGCTTTTTCGTCCTTTGCAGTACCCATCCCGTAAAAATAACAGTTTCCAAGGTTGAGCATGGCTTGGTCGTCCTTTCCATTCGCACCTTTTTTATACCATTCAAAGGCCTTGTTCAGGTCGACCTTCACGCCGTTTCCCATGCGATAAAAGTTCCCCAAAGCATTGCAAGCGGCGGGAAATTCTTTTTCGGCGGCCTTGGAGTACCATTTGTAGGCCTGCGCCACATTTTTTTCAACGCCCCAGCCATTTTCGTAGCAAAGCCCGTAAAGATAAACAAACTCGGTTTTGTCCTGTTCGGCGCGATTGCGGATGGTATCAATGCGCTCTGTAAGTTGGTCCTGAAGGGATTTTCTCCCCATATTCAACTGACTGAAATCGAGCGGTTTGCCTTCTTCCAACTTCAAGACAGGCCCATCGGATGAGCCTGTAGTTGCTGCTTGGTCAAAATCACCTTTGGGTTGCACAGGAACATTCTGCATGGGAGCCACTGGCACACCTTTGGGAACAATCGTTTCTTTCTCTTGAACTTGACGCTGTTCTTTCTTGTCTTTGTTTTCATTCTGTCCGCAGGCCGCAAAGGTCAAGGCCACGGCACAAAGGAAAAGGAACTTTTTCATTTTTCGTCACGATTTAGGGCGCAAAAATACACTTTTTTTCTCACGCAGAAAGTGTTGAATTTTTTGAAGCCAGACAGATGGTTTTTCTCACGCAGAAAACGCAGAATTATGGGAAACCTGCTGGACACTGGCTTTACTTCGCTTTGCAATTCTGCGTATTCTGCGTATTCTGCGTGAAATAACACGGATTTCACGTGAAACAATTACTTTATCGAGAACCTCACACCCAAATATGCACGCATCCCGGATAGCGGTCCCCAAACCATCGAGGCATCAAAATCTTCACTCATAGGATTTTCGGCTGAAATGATGGGATATTTCTGCGTGTAGTTGGTCAAGTTCTCGCCTCCTATGTAGATTTCCCAACACTTACCCAACTTCTTCATAACCTGAGCGTTCATAATGACATAGAAAGGAGAACGCCTAATATCTTGTCCGTGGGCCACGGCGGTGGCGTTGCCGCTCAAATCGGGCACTCGGCTGTCGCCGTTGAATTGTGTCGTGAAGTCGAATTGCCAAGTGCCGGGCGCGTACGACATCGTGACCAAACCTTTGTAGCGGTTCACGAAAGGCTTCTCTCTCAAAGTGTCGTTGATGGTCATTTTCACATCGTTGTAGCGGAAAGCCAAAGTCAGGTCGAAGTCCTTGAAAATCTCGCAGTTGGCCTCGATTTGGGCACTATTGGAATAGGATTTCCCGTCGAGGTTGTAAATGCGGACTTGGTGCGCATCGGCATCGCGGTCGAGGACGATTTGGTTGACGAAATCAGTGCGATAGAAATCAGCCTGAAGGATAAGATCGCGCCAGCCAAAGGTGATGCTTTTGGTCAGATTGATGCCATAGTTCCAAGCGTCTTCCATCTTCGGCGTGTTTTTGAAGACAATGCGACGAGCCGAAGCCAACATCGTGGAGTTTTCTGCCAACACATTGGGTGAACGGTAGCCTTTGCCCGCCGATACTCTTATTGCAAAGTCATCGTGGGTCTTGAAGCGTATATGCAAGCGCGGCGTGTAGAGCATCTTTTTGTAATAGGTGTTGTAGTCGGCGCGGAAGCCTGCAATCACGCTCCAATGGTGGTCGTCGTTGAAGACATACTCGGCAAACACTCCGGGAACTTGCTCAACGCGCAGGAAAGAGCTGTCTTTCAAGTGTTCATCATACTTGTCGAAGGTATAACTGGCCCCCACGGAATAGGTGTGATGGTCGTTGACGATGTAGGAGTCAAACAATAAATTGGCATAATAGGAAAGTTGGTTGGCGTTGTAATCGGTGAGGCCGTAATAAGAGTCCATCTTGTGGTAAGTCACTTGCTGTTGCAGTCCGAGGCTGGTGTCTTTGCGGTCAAAGTGGTAGCCGCCTTTGGCAAAAGCCTCGTAACGCTCGGTGTTGATGCCGATGCCGTACAGGTTGTAGCCTTCATCCAAACGATGCTTCGGGTCGAAGTCCATTTGTCCGCCAAGGCGGGTTTCCTTCAAGGCCTTTATCCCCAACTTGCATCCGAAATGCCCAATATGGGGATGGTTATAGCGCAGAAACACATTGTATTGTGTGGTCATCGGGTCGTCCAAAAAGGTGTCGCCGTTATCGTCCATCTTCATAAAATTGTGGCTCACGTGGCCGAAAAGCATAATGCCGTCGTTTTTCCCCACCTTGACGCGACCGTTGAAGTTGAAATCCGTCATCAACATTGAGTTGGCATAAAGGTTGAAAAACACTTTCTCGCTCTTGTTGGGCAAGGGTTCCTTGTAATCCACATTGATTTGTCCCGTGATGGACTCGTAACCATTTCTGACAGAGGATGTTCCCTTGGAAACCTGAATGCCGTTCATCCAAGTTCCGGGCACATAGTTCAGTCCGAAAGTGGATGCCAAACCACGGAAATTGGGGATGATTTCGGTCATCATTTGGGTGTAGATACCACTCAATCCGAGCAGTTGGATTTGCTTGGCGCCTGTGACGGCATCGCTGTAGTTCACATCCACCGAAGCATTGTTCTCGAAACTGCCCGCAAGGGTGCAACAAGCAGCGCGTTTGAGGCTTTCCGAAGTGATGTTTTGCACGGCCATCGGCGTGATGGGATTGATGTAGGAAGCCTTCTCTCGCACCTTGATTTCCACTTCGTTGAGTATATGTGCGGAATTGAAAATGTGGTCGTAATGCGCGGGTTCCACCATGTGGTGGATGGTGTCGTTCTCGTAGCTGATGCAACTGAACACGAGGCAGCCGATGCGCTCGTGCAGCGGGATTTTGTAATGTCCGTGGGCATCGGTCACAACGCCCTCGTTGACGATTTTCCAATACACGTTCACGCCCGGCAGCGGGGTTTTCTCGCCGTTTTCGTTCTGCTCATAAACCGTGCCCTCAATGAAGCCTTGGGCAAAGGCGGTGGTGGCGAAGGCCATTAATAATAAGGTGATAAGGGTTATTTTGTTGGTTTTCATAATTCTATAATTCAAGATTTAAACTGGGTTTGTAGGGCTGTCATACCGTGGCAGCCGAAAAATGCAATGATGCACCTCTGTTTTGCCGGATTTGTAATCCGGCAATGTTGAGATGGGGATTTGAAATCCCCTTTTCGATGCAGACGAATCGCAAATCCGCCAGAACGAAGAATCAGGAAACCAAAGGATTGAGTCGCAAGGAAGAAAAAAACACCAACCTGTCCCTTGAGGACTGGAAAGGTGGAATTTTTCGCACCGTGAAATGCTGCAACGCCAGTTTTGCCTTCGGCATCAAGTCATGAAGGCCGAGATTGATCAAAACATAAGGCTGAAAATGCACATTCAAGTGCTTTTCGATTGAAAAAACATAATTGCCCGCGAACTGGATTTTGCTCTCGAAATCCTCGCAACAGCACTTTGCATCAAACTGGATTTCATGCGGTTGCGCAAAACTGGCTTCGTGTTCGTGTTCATGCCCAATGCAATGCAGGCACGATTCCGTCGCCTCGCCGAAGTTTCCCGAAAAGCGATGCTCCGCCGTGCAATAGTGGTATTTTACGTCCCAACCTATGGAAACGAAAAGCACCACGAGAGCCATCAAAAAAGAGCCGAATTGAAGCAGGCGTTTTTTCATGGGCGCAAAA
>CACXQO010000052.1 GCA_902769815.1 uncultured Bacteroidia bacterium
TTACGTCGGCGTGAACGACCGCCGCACCGACCGTTTTGAAAACCATATCGAACTGCCCAACGGCGTTTCCTACAATTCCTACCTCATTGTGGATGAGAAAGTTGCCTTGATTGACCCCGTCGAGGCGGGCTTCATCGAGGAATATCTTTTCAAAATCAAATCGGTGCTGCAAGGCCGCAAAGTCGATTACCTTATTATTAATCACGACGAGCCAGACCATAGCAGCAGCATTGCCGCCGTGCTGAGGGAATGGCCCGAAGTGCAAGTGGTGGGCAACGCCAAGACTTTTGCACCGCTTGAAGCATTTTATGGTTCCATCGAGAACAAGAAAACCGTGGCCGAAGGCGAGACTTTAAGCCTTGGTTGCCACACTTTGCAGTTCTTCATGGTGCCGATGGTGCATTGGCCCGAGTCGATGGTGACTTACGAGCAAACGAGTGGCATTGTTTTCAGCAACGACGCTTTCGGTGGCTTCGGTGCCTTGAACGGAGGCATCTTCGACGACCAAGTCAATTTGGCCTTTTATGAGGACGACATGCGCCGCTACTACGCCAACATCGTCGGCAAGGTGGCCATGCAAGCCCTAAAAGCCATCGAGAAACTTGGCGGGCTGGAAATCAAGATGATAGCCCCGTCGCACGGATTAGTTTGGCGCAGCAATTTGGCTTGGGTCATCGGCAAATACACCCAATGGAGCAAGCAAGAGTCGGAAGAAGGCGTGGTCGTCGTCTACGGCTCAATGCACGGCAACACCGGCGTGATGGCCGACATCGTGGCGCGTGGCGCGGCTGAGGCCGGCATCAAGGAAGTGAAGGTTTATGATGTGGCCAAGACCGAGGTCTCGTTCATCATGAGCGACATCTGGAAATACAAAGGCATCATCATCGGAGCCTGCGCCCACTACGCCAGCATGTTCCCCGACATGACCCTTTTGACCCACGAAATCAACGAGTTCAAGCCGAAGGACAAGTGCTACGGCCTGTTTGGCGGCATGAGTTGGAGCGGCGGCGGCGTGAAAACCCTCGCCAAATGCGCCGAGGAAGGCAAATGGAACCTCGTGGCCGAAAATGTCGAAGTGAAAGGCGCACCCATCCGCGAGGAGGACTGGGACAGGCTTTACAACCTTGGAAAGGCTGTGGCTGAGGCGGTTAAGGGTTAAACCTCTACCCTATTGCTTATTGAAAAACCAAAAAGCCTCTGATTTTTCAGGGGCTTTTTTATAATTGGAATCACTTCCAAACTTAGGATAATTCGTGGTTTAAGTCATGGTCATTCGTGTCAAGAATAGATCCATGACGGAAGTTCCATCACGGGATTCCCGTGATGAATGTTGGAAAAACGGACAAAAACTATCAAAAACATGTTGGAAAAACGGACAAAATGTTGTTATTTTGCATTGGAAAAACGGACAAACTATGCTTAATAGAAAGATTGACAGTTATTTAGAGTATTTGTAATAAAAAAAATATCCCCACCCCAAAACGAGATGGAGATTTTCATTACGAATAGTAATCCTATTATTGGTACTTTGGCATAGGCTATTGTCACCTCACCACAATCTTCTGCGTCCTAACATTATTGCCATCCAATAACCGAATCACATAAATGCCAGGCATGGTTTGGATGGCCTTGCTGACACTGCCGCTGATGTGCTCGCTGCTCAAGATGTGCCCCAACTCATCAATGATTTGCAGTGTAGCTTCACCTTCATTGGTGACAATGTAATTGCCGTTGCTATAGAAGGCGAAGGCTTCATCATCACCGTCTTCATCCCCAAAAACGGAACTGGCTACAAACACCAGACGAAAACGCGAAGCATAATCCGTCGTCTTGGCATCGAAAGAATAACTCGGCGTGGCCAAAAGGTCAATGTCGTTTCCTGTCATATTATCAATGAGGTGGAGATAATCCATTTCTACCGCTTCAGGGTTGATGGTGATGGTATATTCACCGTTTTTGGCGGCCTTGAAATTGAGCGGCATCTCCCCCATTTTCTCGGCGTTAGCGATGGCGAAGTCCTTGCCGCCTTGCGGGATGCTAATGATTGCGTTGTCCTCATTGAAGACGAACTTCTCCAAACGGTCACCAGCATTGAAACTTACGATGGCCTTGTCAACGGTCGCTGAGCCTGTCGAAGCGCCGCGCTGATTGGCTTGGGCCACGGCAATTTGCAAAACCCCTTGGTTGGCAGCCGTTTCGGGAGCGGTCTTGCTGAAAGTGACTGTTTCGCCAGTGTTATCGGCCTTTACCATCATGCCCGTGCAAAATGGAATGACCGTTCCCATCGAAACCGCAACCGGCTCAATGGCCGTGCCGTCTTCATTCATCACATAGTAACTCCTGTTGGCGTAGGCACTGACGGGGAACGGATTGCCCACCAAATTCCAACCTGACAAGTCCGCGTTGGCATCGTAGGCAAGTTCCACTTCCTTTGTTTCATCCTCGTTGAACTCGCCTTTGAAGACAAGGTTGACCACCTCTGCGTTGGCATAGAGGTAGCCTTGGCCATTGACAAGCATAAAGTCTTGAGTGTTTTCTGGATATTCATAGTTCCTCCATTCGAGGTCTTCGCTTTGGTCGAAACGATAGAGGTCGTATGGCGTTTCGGTAATCATGTTAACCACCGTTGTTGGGGCGGTGTTTTCCACCAACGGCGAAGCGATGAAACGGTAGTTGCCTTCACCTTCGCCATAACCTGGGATGGTGGTGCAGGCCATGGGGAAGATTCTGTTTTCATAATCGCTCCAGATTGTAGCCGTCTTGTAATCATTTAAGGATTCGTAGGGGACATAAATGGGGAAATCCGATTCATTAAAAGCACTAGATCCTAATGTTGGCGGAATTGTTCCGAACATCATCAGTTCTGAAAAGCCACTGCAATCTGCGAAAGCAAACGCACCTATTGAAGTCACGGAATTTGGAATGGTCAAGTTTCCATTGAAACCACTGCAACCCCTGAAAGCATACGCATCTATTGAAGTCACGGAATTTGGAATGGTCAAGTTTCCATTGAAGCCACTGCAACCAGAGAAAGCAAACGCACCTATTAAAGTCACGGAATTTGGAATGGTCAAGCTACCTGTAAAACCACTGCAACCAAAGAAAGCATCCGCACCTATTGAAGTCACGGAATTTGGAATGGTCAAGTTTCCATTGAAGCCACTGCAACCAGAGAAAGCAGACGCACCTATTGAAGTCACGGAATTTGGAATGGTCAAGTTTCCATTGAAGCCACTGCAACCAAAGAAAGCATCCGCACCTATTGAAGTCACGGAATTTGGAATGGTCAAGCTACCTGTAAAACCACTGCAACCTGCGAAAGCAAAATGGCCTATCGTGGTTACGGAATTTGGTATGGTCAAGTTTCCATTGAAGCCTCTGCAACCAAAGAAAGCTTCCACACCTATTGAAGTCACGGAATTTGGAATGGTCAAGCTACCTGTAAAACCGCTGCAACCTGAAAAAGCTCTCCAACCTATCGAACTCACGGAATCGGGGATATATAAAGACCCTGACAAATTGCTACAATATTCAAAAGCATTTTCGGCGATAGTTGTCAATCCAATAAAATACTGCAATTCCTCAAATGAGGTGATTTCTGTTTTTTCCCTAAACACTTGCCCAAGGTCTGTTACTGCTGCTGCTTCATCATAACTCAATTCTCCATCACCATCAGTATCCCAGTTGTCTATACAAATGGCTTTTACATTTGGGTCGGCAAACACAATATTGCCAATAGGTGCAGAATTGCAATCTACATCAAACTCATAACTAAAACTTTCTTCTATATTTTCACCATGATAAATCATATTACCATTAGAATAGCTCACTATAAAAGAACATTCATCTATAAATTCCCCCGAAATCCATCCAAGCGTAATATGACTACCTGTAGTAAAGGGAAGGTTGTAAACTGCCAATGAGCCACTTACAACAGTAAGTTGCCACGAGAAGCCGTTTTCATCAGTTACCACCAAGTAGTTGCCATTATAACCATCCCCATAGGAATCATGGAGTTCAAATGTGATGAAACACACATCTCCTTCTTCGGCAAAATTAGCCACCAAATCCGCATCACCAGCCACAATAAAACTATATGTTGAATCAGTGCTAACAACTTCCCCATTTTTACTCCAATTCAGGAACAGGTAACCTTCATTCGGTGTTGCCGTCAGCGTACATGTAGTGCCGCCTTCATAATAACCGGTTCCTGTCACTGTACCGCCTTCCGTAGGATTGACCGTGACCGTGATTTCACCGGAGGCACATGTTGTTGCGGGCTGATAATTAGTAAATTCGTTCCATCCCGCATAGGACTGATAGTCAGATATAGAACTACACGGTACATAAACAGGAAGAGAAGTGTCTAAATTATAAAAAACATTGCTGCCCAAAGTAGGTGGCG
Source organism: uncultured Bacteroidia bacterium (assembly GCA_902769815.1). Lineage (GTDB taxonomy): Bacteria > Bacteroidota > Bacteroidia > Bacteroidales > F082 > Limimorpha. The sequence goes on from CACXQO010000052.1 coordinate 4,406, forward strand.
TTTCAGCAAGAACAGTTATTGTTGAAAAGCCGCTGCAACTATTGAAAGCATCATCGCCTATCGAGGTCACGGAATTTGGAATGGTCAAGTTTCCATTGAAGCCACTGCAACCATAGAAAGCATTACTGCCTATCGTGGTTACGGAATAAATTGAGCCATTGTTCTCCACTGTTTCAGGAATTACCAACGAACCCGTGGCAGATTGCCCATCCACATGGCCAGTTACTGTCACTGAAATGCCATCATTGTTAACCTGATAATTCAAGTCATCCACAGTGAAGCTTTGTGCATACATTTTCCCCATCCCCACCACATTCATTAGTAGGATGAGCAGGGCAATATGCAACGCCCTTTTCAATTGTAAATCTTTTACTTGCATAATGTTTAGGTTTTATGAAGGCAAAAATAAAAAAAAATCCGTTTGTTTGGGAAGAAATGAGAACAAATTCAATACAAAAAAACCGAAAAGCCAGAGAGAAATGTTCAACATACAAAACACTTTCAGCCAAAATCTGTTTAGCGTACTGAACATTTAGAAGAAATACGACCTAATATTCGATTAAAATGTTTTACATACTAAACATATTCTACTCAAATCTGTTCAGTATACAAAACATATCTTTCAGGAATTTGATATAGGTTTTGGCTTCGTTCTGTTTTTGATGGGAATCAAGAGTATAGAATCTCTACACATCTTTTAGCAATAAACACATGGGCATTACACACAAGAACACATTTTCCTGCCGAGTTTTATATGTTTCACACACATTTTCATACCGACTTTTGACACAAAAGTAAACATTTTCAAATTTTATTCAATCGATTAAACAAAATGGTTCAATTGTTCACAAGCAGGGCAAAAATCTCAAAAAGGTGCGTATTATCGGTTTCAAAAATCTCAAAAAGGTGTTTTTCTAGCATTTGACCACTCCTACAGTCATCCACACCTCAGACCTAAAAATCGAGGACAACATCACCTACCTACCGATCTACATGACTCCTTTGTTATAAGTTTCCCCATTCCTTCTCATGAAAAAAGTAGCACCGCCATTATTATTCAATCTACTTATGTGAACGACCTTGTGCAAGGCAACAATCCGCCCGTGGCTTTTGTCGTTGGCAACAAGGATGGGCTTTGCGAGGTAGATTTAATATAAGAAGCCGAAAAGCCAGAGAGGAATCTTGTTGCCAAGCACATATTCCTCATCGGCTGATGCAATTTGTCATCGCTGGTGCAAAAATAAGAAAATAATCCCTACCTTTGCAACATCAATCAAAAAGGTATGGATACCACAAATTACACCCACCCGTGGACGCAGGACCAAGACCTCACCGACCGGCTGCTGAAGCTGGTGGACGATGAGGACTGGGACCTCTTCGGTATCGCCGATGTGGGGCCGCTTAACGAGAAAGCGCGTCCCGGACGACGCCCCAAGGATCTTTGGCCGACGGCCAAGGCGGTGCTGATGTTCGCCGTGGGACTGGCCGACCCCTTCACACGTGGATGGGTACAGAACGGCAAGAGCGGCAAGTTCTACTCCTACGCCCTGCTCGAACTCGACCGCCGCGTGTGGACGGTGAAACGCTTCCTGCGGCAGGAGGGCTACCTCTATTTCGGGGGTGAATCTTACGGTGGTGCCCTCTTTGACACGGGTATCCGTTTCGCCGATGCCGCCGCCGACTGCGGCATGGGCTATATCGGCAAGAGTAACGTGCTCGTCACCGAGAAATACGGGCCGCGCATCAACATGACCTACCTGATGACCGACGCACCTTTGGTGACCACCATCAAGGAGGTGCCCAGCCGTTGCGGACGCTGCACCGCCTGCCAGAAGGTCTGCATGAGCGGCGCCATCCTTGGCGACTATTATTTCCACCAGCGCCAGTGCGAGGCCATCATCAACGTGAAGCCCAACATGGATTATTACAGCGACTTCGTGAAACAGGACTGCGACCGTTGTCTGCGGGTCTGTCCGCAAGGGAAGGTGAAGTGGCATGACGGAAAGGAGGTAAAGCCATGAAGAAGAAATGGGGCGAACCTCGCAGCCGCCAGGATGTGGAGGTGCAGATTCCTGAATCCTATCTGGCCAAAGACTACGAGACGCAGGAGCGTCGCAAGCTCTCCTTCCTTCTGCAGGAGTCGGCCTTCTCGGAGCATATCCCGATATTCTGCATCATCGACATCGACCTGCTGCCTGCGGAAGAGAAAGCCCTCTTCGAGGGTAATGGCATCGAGCCACATGCCGCCATCCTCCTCGGACAGACCATCGCCGAACCGTTTCTCTTTGCCGAGCAGGCGGCTCCCGGCAACCGTGGCGACCGTATTTCGTCGTGTGCCGAGCTTATCACCATAGGCTACCTGATGGGTTTCCGCGAGAAGATAGAGTTCCAAGGCTACAAGACCGTTCTGATACCGCCCTCGCCGTTGCCCGATGCCAAACTGTCGCGCATGTTGGCCACCTCGCACAAAGGTGTGGTAGGACGCAGCCAGCGGTTCCTCGCGGGCGAATACGGTGCGTGGCATACCATCGGCCTATTGCTCACCGATGCCCCGCTGATGGGCGGCGACTACCGTTATCCTGACGTCACCTGCGACCTCTGCGACGGCTGTCTCGCCTGTCTCGATGCCTGTCCCTGCGGCGCCCTCACCGAAGTTGGCTACGATGCCGACCGCTGCCGTGAATATCGCGACAACCCCGAAAACCAGGAGCGCGCCTCCACACACACTGTCATGAAATGCATGCGATGCATGACGGTCTGCGACAAGAAACGTATCAAGGAGTTATTGAAATAAGCAATACGAGCTATGACTATAGGACAATTTTTCAATGCGCTGTTGGCTGTCATCAATGCGATGAGTCCCTATCTGTTGCTGGGCTTCCTCATTGCTGGGATACTGCATGTATTTGTGCCGAAACGGTTTTACGCCAAATATCTCTCACGAAACAATAAGCTATCCGTGCTGTGGGCTGCCTTGCTGGGTGTGCCGTTGCCGCTCTGCTCGTGCGGTGTCATCCCAACCGCTGTGGGACTGAAGAACGAGGGGGCTTCGAAAGGGGCTGTGGCCTCTTTCCTTATCGCCACGCCGCAGACAGGCATAGACTCTATCCTCGCCACCTTCTCGCTGATGGGCCTCGGTTTCGCCGTGGTGCGCCCTGTGGCCGCGTTGGTCACGGGTGTTTGTGGCGGTTTTCTAGTCAATCGCTTGGTGAAGGACAACGAGGGAGAATACGTAGCCGATGCCTCGTGCAAGGTGGAAAGAGGCAACCGCCTCTGGCGCGTGTTGAAGTACGCCTACTTCGATATGATTCAGGACATCGGCCTGCGGTTAGCCATCGGTCTCTTGGTGGCTGCCCTCATCAATGTGGCAGTTCCCGACGAGTTCTTCCTTTCCTTCGGCAAGCAGCCTTTGCTACAGATGTTGGTCATCCTTGTGGTGGCGGTGCCGATGTACATCTGCTCCACCGGCAGTATCCCCGTGGCGGCGGCACTGATGATGAAAGGTCTCTCGCCCGGAGCCGCGCTGGTGATGCTGATGGCCGGTCCAGCAGTCAACATCGCCTCCATCCTCGTGGTGCGCAAGTCGATGGGCAGCCGCTTCACTTGGATTTACCTGCTCACCATAGTAGTTTTCTCAATTCTCTTCGGCCTGCTCATCAATGCGCTTGGCATCAAGTCCATCGGCATGACAGAGGGTTGTGGTATGCATAGCGCCTGCTGCGCCTCGGAAGCCGCCTCGCCCAGTGTCTTTCAAATCATCTGTTCTTCATTATTAGTATTATTCATCATAAATGCACTTACCATGAAATTCCTAAGCAAATTCAAGAAACAAGAAGTGGAAGCCGGAACGGTCATCTATGCCGTCGAAGGTATGCACTGCAATCATTGCAAGGCCGCCTGTGAACAATCGGTAGGCAAAGTGAAAGGTGTTGACACCTGTGAAGCCACCCCTGCAGCCAACACGCTCGTCGTTACTGGCACCGCCTCTGCCGATGAGGTACGCAAAGCCGTTGAGCAAGCGGGCTTTGAGTTCAAGGGCGTGAAGGAATAACCATCCCCGCCCCAATGAAGTACGCTCCACCAACAGTGGCGAGCAACGGGAACCACAGCAATGCAGTATCGGGAAGGATCATCGGCACCATGGCTATGGCTAATGCCGGTGCGAAGGGTTTGAAACTGTGGAACAGCAGCAGCATCACGATTGCGGAAATAAGTGTTCCGACAGCCATAGGGAGGCCTATAATGCGGTGAAGTCCCCACTCGGAGAAGGTGCCCACCACAGCGGCGGCGACAATCAAGCCCAAAATTGTCCACGGACGCTCGCGAAAACCGCTCTTTCGGTTGGCGAACTCAATCATCGTGACCACCAAGGGGGGAACCATGGTGTAGTTTAGAGTTGAGAGTTTAGAGTTGAGAGTGGTTAGGACGTATTCAATGGCGAGGAAGAGGCATAAAGCGGCAGCGAGTTTGAGCCAGTGGAGCCAGTTGTAGGGATGATACTCCGTGCGGTCGGTTTGCGGAAGCCACACACGCCCAACAGCCAGCAGCAACGATATGACCAGCACACTCACGGGATAGACCCACGAGGTGGTGCCAATCAGCACAGGTAGCATGGCAGCAGAGACTACTGGGAACATATTGCAGCGCACTATCCGAAGCATCAACGCTACTGCACAGAACGCCACCGCAAAGCGAACCTCGAAGCATACGGGCAATAACAGGTTGATGCCCAAACCAATGAGTGCCGCCGCTGTCAGCAGTAGCGGTACTTGTCTTATTCGCACATTCCAAACTGCCTTGGGCATCAGCCACAATCCCACACACAATGCTCCTGCCTCAGGAAAGATGATTTCCCGCTGGTTAGAGATTTCGGCAACCACTGCCATCATCGTAAGGAACAGCACGACGACAACACTGCGTAACAAGGAGGAACGCTGTCTCATCTCACTCATCTAAATAAGCATTCAAGAACTTCTGCGCGAGGCTGTCGGGACGGATGTTCTTTCGAGCCTCGTCGGGGGTGAACCATTGATGGGAGTCAATCTCCCAATTGGGCGACATCTCGCTGGCATCCTTCACGAAAGCCGTGAAGTTGCACATCAAGGTGTTCGATTGTTCAAAGAAACTGGTGCGGTTGAACTTGATGCGGCTGACGATCAAGCCCGTCTCCTCCTTTATCTCGCGGCCTACAGCATGTTCCAGCTGCTCGCCATGGTTCACATAGCCCACCACAAGAATGAAATGAGGTCTCCCATATTGCTTGATTAACAGGATTTCGTCCGTCTGCTCGTTGATGACAATCATGCTGACCGCCACGTTATACATAGGGAAGCGGTATTGCTCACATTTCGGGCAGTAAGGCACAATGCCTTCATTCTCCAGCTCTTTTTCAATTAGTGCTGCTCCGCACTCGTGGCAATGTTTTTGGATCATGGTCTATTAGTTGGTTTGGATTGCAAAGGTACGGTTTTATTCACTATAAAAAACCTCCGCCCCAATCGAGGCGGAGGTTTTTTACACCTATTAATATTAATAGGCTTTCGGCTTATTTGTACTCAGCGAGCACGTCCTTCACGCGGTCGGGGGTCATACGGCCGTAGACCTTGTCACCGACTTCGATGACGGGGGCCAGACCGCAAG
>CACXQO010000053.1 GCA_902769815.1 uncultured Bacteroidia bacterium
TACGACCACACCTGCGTGAACAACAATTGCGACCCCTACGACCGCGTTGGCGGCGTGAAGGTGCGCAACTATCGCGGCGAGTGGGTGGAACTGTTCCGCTACACCACCCCCTTCGGCGTGCAGTGCGACGACGATTTGGATGTGACCGACTACACCTCTTTATTACAGGGCTTGGTCGAGTTTGAATACTACATGGAGAGTTGGGGCGGCAGCGGCTACAACCCCACACTGATTTTCAGTTTCACCAAAGGCACGCCCAACTACCTCTACGCCGATGTGGATGAGATTTGGTTCGACATCTATGCTTTCGGCGACTACGCCAACCAGCAGCCCGTGCCCGTGGTGAACTATGAGTTTAGCGACAAGGCGCAATCCGCCAAACTGAAAATCACGACGACCGGCCACAACTGGAGCAGGGGCAACGCCGCTGAGTTTTACGAGGCCACGCACCACATCCTTGTGAACGGCCAAAACAAGTATGACCAGCACCTGTGGCGCACCTGCAACCCCAATCCGGCAGGCTGCCAACCGCAAAACGGCACTTGGACCTACGACCGCAGCGGATGGTGCCCGGGCAGCATCGGCCTCGTGTGGGACTTCGACCTTTCGGAATACCTCGCCGCCGGACAAGCCGAGTTGTTCTACCAGTTTGACCCGACCTATCTCGACCTCTGCCATCCCAACCACCCCGACTGCATCCGGGCAAGGTGGTCACCTTCAGCAATGACGAGGGCCTTTTGGTGGGCCTCCACGAAACACACGCCGAGCCAGCCTTCACCGTCGACATCTTCCCCAATCCCGCCAAGGGCCAATTCACCCTTCGCACCGACTACGACAAGGGGGCCGTCAGTGTGATGATGCTCAATATGCAAGGGCAAATGGTGATGTTCTTCACCGTGGAAGGCCAGCGCACCATCGACGTGAGCCGTTTGCCTGCCGGGGTTTATACCTTGCAAATGCTGGGGGGGAGCTTGGTGACGGAGAAGATTGTTATTGAATGAATTAGGCCGGGCTGGGCTTATTTGATTGAATTTAAAGGCTGCCACGATGAGGCAGCCCTTTTTGTTTGGAGAGAAATAAAATAGCCCAACGAGTACGCATGGCTTAGAACTCTTCGACTTATAGCCTTATGTTGTTTCAAAGAATAAAGATACAAGCTTTTGAAAGCAATTCACAACGGAACACTTATTTGATTCTTTGTTTGATGGTACCAAAATTGCGCGGGTCAAGTTTCCTTATTTTCGTGAAAAGGGCAAAGTCGCTCAAATTGTTTGTAAGGATAGCCGCGCACCCTGCTTTTCGGCAAATGGCATAGTGGATGCAGTCCTCAAGATCTTTTCCCATTTCCTTCATCCCTGCGTCAATGTCTGCTTCGGTGAGGTCGAGCACAGTGATGCGTTTCCTATAGGCTGTCAAGATGGCGTCTGTCTTTGTTCTGTCGAATGCTTTCCTGCCTTTAGCCCTGTTGTCCTTTTGCAGTTGGGTAACCGTCTGCACCAAAGCGAGCGATGAGGTGAAAAGAGCCTCCTTCCTCCTTTTCTTGAAAATATAGTTGAGAGCTGCCACATCTTCCTCTTGGCCTGTGGCATAGTTCACAAGCACATTGGTATCTATATATACCTTGATGATGGTTGAAGCTTTCATTCTGTCAGTTCAGTACGAGTTTATTGAATTGCTTGCGCTCGTCGGCGGTCAATACATCAAGGTTAGCGATGATAAAATCTTCCTCGGCAGCTTCAATGACGGCCTTGCGCGTGGTACGGGTTTTCTTGAGGAGCAGCAAAAGTAGTGCTTGCTTCTGACGATTAATCTCTTCAAGTTCCTGTTTGGTGTATTTTGCCATTTCCGTATGCTTTTGTTGTTTCGTGCCGCAAAAATAGTCAAACTTTGCAAAATTGTAATAATGCAAAGCAAAATTTACTTCAAATGCTTCAGTATAATCTTCGCTTGTTTCCTGTTCACTTATCCCAATTTGTTTCAAGAATACAAGATTGCTCGAAAGCAATTGACAACATCCAACCTCTTGCACAATTCATCCAAATTCCTTACCTTTGCCCCCCAAACTTACTAATACCTAATCCTATGAAAAAAGTAACCTTACTCCTCTCCATGATGGCCATGTCCATCAGCTTGTTTGCCCAGACGACGGCAACTTGCGACTTCAACAATTACACCGAGAACGCCCCGCTCAACGGACAACACGGATGGGTGGCGCGACCCCACAGCGCGGGCGGCGGACAACTGAAGACCGAATATCTCGGTGGCGGCGGACAAACCACGCCCGATGAAACCATGGGTGCCTTCTTCGACAACGCCAACACCAACTTCGGCGAAGTGGCCACCCACAAATCAACGCCCGACTTTCCCTTCGACTTCTCGACGGGCGGCACCATCGAGGTGGAAATCGACATGTTCCGCAACTGGTGGGGCACCTGCTTCGGCATCGGCTACGACGCCAACGGCGACGGCGTTGTGCTGCCCCCAATGAGTTACGAGGCCACCTGCCCCAACCCCAACCTGAACGTGCAGGACGGCGGCATCTATTTCATCACCACGGGCATCGACCCTCGGCCAAGTTTCGTCAACGGCATCGTGCTGCCCGACAACACCATGCCCGTCGATTTCGACTATCAAAACGAATACGGTACTTGGACGCGCTGGAAAATCATGATCGACCTTGAGGCCAACGGCGGCCAAGGCTCCGTCACTCTCTTTGCCGACCACGGCTGCACGGGCGAGTTTGAACCCGTGCCCGAAATCCAAGGCATTAATGCTGGACTCACACCGGGCAGCGGTGACCGTTTCGACCCAGCTGCATGGGATGGCGTGTTCTTCCTCAGCAGTTCGCATGGTGGTTTCGACAATATCGTGGTGCGCCACACGCCCGCTGGTTTGGCTTCGCAATTCATTGAGTTTGAAGCCATCCCCGACAAACTTGTCTTCGACGAGCCTTTTGAACTCAATGCCACGGCCAATTCGGGACTGCCAGTCAGTTTCGAGGTTTTGGAAGGTCCCGCCACGCTGAACGGCAACACCATAACCCTAAGCGGCGAGGAAGGTATCGTGAAAATACGCGCCACACAAGGCGGCGACGGCACGCAATGGCAAGCCGCACCTGCCGTGAACCGCACTTTTGAGGTGGTCAACCCCGACAACTACACGCCTGAAATCACGATTCGCAGGCCTTACGAGGGGCTGAACGTCTACATGAGCGAACTGAAGCCTGTGATGTTGGTTTTGAGTGCCCACGTCGAGCATGGCAATGTCATCAAGTTTGAGGATGTGTCGTGCAGCATTGGTAGCCAGACCGTGAAATTGCAGACCGCCTATCCCGACGACCCCGACAATGGCTATTGGTACGGCCTCTGGGAACCTACTTCATTCGGTGACTTTAACATGACCGCAACCATCACGCAATCAGGAGGAAAAACGACTTCGGTGAGCAACCATTTCACCGTGACTAACACCTTCAACAATGTGGATGCCGTGGCCATGAACGGCGACCTTGTTGTGACGGCCTCGCAACAAACCGCCCACGGCGAATATGCCCTGCCCTCGCATGTGGGCGCCTTCGCCACGATTAATGCCCACTACGATCACCGCTGCGTGAACGGCGACTGCGATCCATACGACCGCATCGGTTATGTGCGCGTGAAGAACTTCCGTGGCGAGTGGGTCGAGTTGTTCCGCTACTGCTCGCCCTTTGGCGTGGAATGTGACGACAACCTTGACGTGACCGACTACACCTCCATCCTGCAAGGCTTGGTGGAATTTGAGGTCTATTACCAAACTTGGGACGGCAGCGGCTATTGCCCGATTTTGACTTTCAACATGCAAAAAGGCACACCAGAATACCTCTACAGCGACGTGCAGCCCATCTGGTTCGGGGCTTACGATTTCGGCGACTATGCCAACCAACAGCCCGTACCCGAAATGGACTTCGAATTTGCCGAAAGCACCGAGGAAGCCCACCTGAAACTCATCACTTCAGGCCACAACTGGAGCAGTGCCATTAGCGGCGGCTCGGCTTACAATACTGGCAACGCGGCGGAGTTCTACGAGGCCACACACCACGTTTATGTGAACGGCGGCCTCAAGTTCGACCAGCACCTGTGGCAAAACTGCAACCCCAATCCGGCTGGTTGCCAACCTCAAAACGGCACTTGGCCCCACAACCGCAGCGGCTGGTGTCCGGGCAGCATCGGAATGGTTTGGGACTACGACATGAACGAATACCTCCCGCAAGGCGGCGCACATCTGTTCTATCAGTTCGACCCAACCTATATTGACTATTGTCACCCCAATTATCCCGACTGCCACGACGGACAGAATTCATGCCCCCACTGCTCCGACCCCGACAACCCAATTCTGCGCGTTTCGGGCATGGTGGTGAGCCGCTCCAACAGCGAAGGCACTTTGCTCGACATCAAGGAATATGTTGACTTTGAGAAAGACCCATTCACAGTGAGCATTTCGCCCAATCCGGTGAAAAGCCAAATGACCATCGCCACTGACTATGAGTTGGGCAAACTCAGTGTCCACATCGTCAACACGCAAGGCGTGGAAGTGCGTGGCTTTGTGATGGACAAACAAACAACTATCGATGTCAACGACTTGCCTTCGGGCCTTTATTTCGTGAGTGTCATCGGCGGAAAAGTCGTGACGAAAAAAGTCGTCATTGAATGATTCCTCGAATCCTATTAATCGAAAAAAGACCGCGAGTTTGCGGTCTTTTTTTCGTTATTGGAGATGATTGGGTCAGAACATGTAGCGTATGCCCAAACACAACCCCCATCCGAATCCAGCATAATTGCCAATGAAATTCCACATGGGCCGAAAATCCAACGAGAGTTGCAATGGGATGGGCAGCTCATAGTCGAGACCTATTTGGCCACCCAAAGAAACATTGAAATAGTTGCTTCCCTCCACAGATTGGAAAATGCTCAATTGGGCACCAGGACCCACATACCAGCCAAGTCGGTCCACAATGTTCCAATGCCATTGGTAAATGCCCGTAAGGCTGAAATAACGGTAAGTGTTCCAAGTCGCGAAACCGTTGATACCAAGGTCAAGTTCGAGTCGGTTGGTGTTGCCTAACATTTTCTGCCATGAAACTTCGGCACCCGTACCAAAACGCACACCCAAGTTGTTCTGTGCATTGGCGGCAAAGGCCAAGCCCATAACAGCCACCATGATTAGCAATACTTTCTTCATTTTTCTAAATTTTGATTGATAAATAATTGATTAATAATAGATTATTCTTCATACACTATATGCAAGAGCAAATCGCCCACCATGCCGAGCGTGGTTTTGTCGATATGCTCAAGGTTGTCATTAATGGTATGCCACACCTCGGGGAAACATCCGTTGCTGCTGCTCGGTTGCAAGTCGATGATGTCGATGGTGGGAATGCCCGCGATTTGGTTCATCGGAATGTGGTCGTCGCTGACCATTGCGCCCATTTCGTTGGTGAAATAAGGCCGATAGCCCAAATCATACGCTTTGCGCCAAACCTTGTTGCTCACCCATGCGGCAAAGCCCTGCGAATAGTACTCCTTCGGGAAATTGGGGTTGCTGCCGCCCACCATGTCCAAAAGGATGCCATAATAGGCCTTGTAGCCGTAAACATGCGGCGTTTTCGACCAATGCTGCGAGCCTAATGCCCAATAGTTGACACGGTCGTCATAAAACTTTTCGGCATCTTCTTGGTGCGGACCATAGTCCTCAAGGTCGAACAAAACGATGTCAACACCCAAGTTCTCTGGCAATGGCTGCATCTTGAACTGACGGGCACATTCGAGCAGCACACCCACGCCGCTGGCTCCATCGTTGGCACCATCAATGGGCTTGCGCGAGTTGGCTTCGTCCGCATCGTGGTCGGCAAATGGGCGCGAGTCCCAATGGGCGCAAAGCACAACGCGTTTCTTCGCCTCCGGATGGAACACCGCCACGATGTTCTTTCCATCGATACCGTTGCCGTTGAACAATCGAGTCCTGAAATCTTGCACGATAACTGTGTCGGCGAAATCAGACAATTTCTCAGTAAGCCATTCAGCACACGCGGCATGGGCCTGGGTTTCAGGCACACGCGGGCCGTATTGCGTTTGCTTGGCCACAAACTGATAGGCCGAGTCGGCATTGAAGTTGGGAACGCTTACGGTTTTCTTGCTTTCCTCCTTTTTGCCTTGAGGTGTTCCTTGGGGCTGCTTTTCGCCGCACGAGGCCAGCAAAAGCACGGCCAATATGGTGATGAGAGTTTTCTTCATTTTTGTAGAAATTGGGCTGCAAAAATACGATTTTTCTGTTTTTCTGGCCAAAGTAGACGAAAACGCATTACTTTTGCGGAAAATTCAAACAAGAATCGTGCCATGAATCCTGTCGCCCTTAGATTGCTCAACCAACAACTCATCTGCCCACAGTTCGACCATCCCGCCGAGGTAGTCAGTTACATGGGTGCCATGCAGGCGCAGGAATACCGCATGATGCGCTGGGGCGTGGCCATGCGCACCAAAAAGCCCTCGGCCTCAACCTTCAAAGAAGCTTTTGACAGCGGACAAATCATCCGCCTTCACCTCATGCGCGGCACATGGCAACTTGTTTCGTCCGAAAGCTATTGGCCGTTCATCGAACTTTGCGCACCCAAGGCCATCGCCGTGACCAAAGGCTGGATGAACAGCAACAAAATCAGCATCCCAGAAGATGAAGTACTGGAAATCAGGAAAATACTCGCCAAAATTGCTGCCGACAAAGGAAGCGCGACCAAGGAGGATTTTGTGCAAGCCTTAACGGAAAAAGGCCTCGACATGGATGAACATAGGCTGTCGTACCACATCCGCTTGGCTGAGTTGTCGGGTACGATTTGCAGCGGCGACCTGTTGCCCATGAAAGCCACATACGCACTGACAGCCAGCAAGATAAAGACCCAAGCCAAGATGAGCCGCGATGATGCACTGACGCTGTTCGCACGCAAGTATTTCCAAAGCCGCCAGCCCGCCACTTTGGAGGATTTCGTGTGGTGGTCGGGCCTCAATGTGAACGATTGCCGAAGGGGTATTGCACTTTTGGGCGACTTCATCCATAAGGAAAGCTGGAAAGGCCGCGAGTTCTACCTGACCGCCAATGGCCGCACACATGGTTTCCGCAAGGGCAAATGCCTATTGATTCCGCCCTACGACGAATACCTTATCAGTTACAAGAGCCGCGACATCGTCCTTCCCCCCGACCATCGCCACAAGGCACACAACAACAGCGGCATCTTCCAGCCCGTCATCGCCCACGACGGAATCATTTGCGGCAACTGGACCCCATTTCGTGAAGGCCACCAAGCCGAGTTCTTTTTGGCCGAACACAAGGCCGACATTGAGGAGGAATGGCAGAGGTATAGAGGTTTTTTGGCTGATGACTCGCATAAAAACCGTACTTTTGCAGCCGTGTTGAATTAAAGTTGCATGAAAAATTCACCAATTATTGGCGTCACGCCGCTTTGGGATGCCGAGCGCAAGAGCGTTTGGATGCTGCCCGATTATTTGGACGGCATCAATGCCGCTGGGGGTATTCCTGTCATCCTGCCTATCGAAATGTCAGAAACGGAAGCAGACCGTATGATGGAAACCTGCGACGGTTTCCTGTTTACGGGCGGTCAGGATGTCGCGCCTGAGCTTTATGGGACAAAGGATGCCTCTGGAACCGTCGTCCCCAGCCCTGAACGCGACCGCTTGGAAACACTGCTGCTGAAGAAAGCCCTGCAAGCCGACAAGGCCATCCTCGGCATCTGCCGTGGGCTTCAGTTCCTCAATGCGTATTTGGGCGGCACGCTTTGGCACGACCTTCCTTCGCAACATCCTTCAAACATCGTCCACAAGCAAGCCAAACCTTACGACAACCCGACGCACAAAGTCACGCTGAGCGGCGACCTGCAAGCCCAATTGGGCAAAGACACCCTCGAAGTGAACACGCTGCACCACCAAGCCATCAAAGACCTCGGCAACGGCCTGATTCCCTTGGCCGAATCCCCCGATGGCCTCATCGAAGCCATAAAAATGGTGGGCAAGCGTTTCGTCTGCGCTGTGCAATGGCATCCCGAGTACATGTTCAAGACGGATGCCGATAGTTTGAAGGTGTTTACTTGGTTTGTGGGGCAGTGCTTATCGTAAACCTCAGTCGTGTTCCTCCAACCAAGGCTCGAGGATGGCGCAATACTTGTCGGTTTGCTCCACGAAGCAGGTGTGGCGCGCACCTTTGAACACTTCCCAGCGGCTGTTGGGGATGTTCTCATAGAGCGATGCGGCCACCACGGGGGTGCAGATGTCGCGGGTGCCGCTGCAAATCAGGCAAGGTTGCTTGATCTGGTTGAGGCGGTCGGTATATTCAAAATTGGCCAAATTGCCCAAGGGTTGGTATTCGTTGGGACCCCAGCCATAGAGATAGGCCTCGTTGCCAGCGCGTTTGGGCCGGCGGAGACATTCGGGCGAATTTTCATCAATGCTGATGACATAACGCTCATAGTAATGCTCATTGGCGCGGAGATAATCGGGGTCGTCCCAGTTGCCGGTGGCTTCGGCGCGACGGATGGCTTCCTGGTCTTCCTCCGACATATACTTGATGAGGCGGTGCTGTTCACTGGCCCAAAGCGAACTGGAGGCATGGCCTGACGAAAGAATCACCGACTTGATGCCTTCAGGCTGGCAGTCAATGATATAGGCTATGGCCTGCATGGCGCCCCACGACTGGCCGAGGAGGTGAATCTGGTCGAGGTGCAGATGTTCACGCAAGGCGATGAGTTCGTTGATCCACGTTTCCTGGGTCCACAGTTCGGGATGGCCGTCGAGGTAGGAATTGCCGCAGCCGATTTGGTCGTAGGAAACCACCTGGCGGCCCGTGTCGGCGACGCGGTCCAGCACCTCAAAATAGTTGTGCGTGCTGCCCGGTCCACCGTGCAAGAGCAACAATGCGGGCTTGTCGGAGGGTTCGCCTACAATGCGGTAGTAGGTCTGATAGCCCAGAAAGGGCATGTATCCTTCTTGTATGGGATGTTGATTCATGGTTTGATGTGTTTTTGTTTGTCGGGGCAAAGATACATTTTAGTGCATATTTTTGCAAAAAAAAATGCAGTTTAATCTTGCATATTCCAAAAATGTGTATCTTTGCGGACTCTCGTTATAACGATAGTTTATGGAAAGCAAAGTATTATATCACGGCTCGACAAAAGTCATAGAACAGCCAGTACTGGGTCTGGGAAATCCGAAAAATGACTACGGATTAGGATTCTATTGCACTGAAAGTCTAGAACTTGCAAAAGAATGGGCCTGCACAGAACTCAGTGACGGCTTTGTCAATAGTTATGAAATCGGCTTTGAGGGATTGAATATCCTTCATTTGAACAAAAAGTCCTACCATATCCTGAATTGGCTATCGATATTGCTGCAAAACAGGACTTTTGTCCTTTCACAAGGGCTGCCTTCTGAAGCAAAAGCCTATCTGCTGGACAACTTTCTGCCCGAATACGAGCATTATGACCTTATCATAGGCTATCGTGCCGACGACTCCTATTTCTCCTTTGCCAACGCTTTTCTGAACAACACCATTTCTTTGGAGCAGTTGCGCAAGGCGATGTTCTTGGGGAAATTAGGTGAACAAGTGGTGCTGAAAAGCGAGGAGGCTTTTTCCCGCCTCACATTCAATGAGAGTATTCCCGTTGATAGCAGCCTATATTTCCCCAAACGGAAAGCTCGTGACCGTCAAGCCAGAGCGGATTTCCAGAATGAAAAAGCGGAGGTTTCACCCGCCGATGCCGTCTATATGATTGATATTCTCAGACAAAAATGGACCAATGAAGACCCACGCTTACAATAGTTTGTACCTTGAAGATGCCATGAACAACCTTGGCACCATGCTCGACTGCACCGTCAATGCTGCGCAGTACGACTTAGTTGTCTTTTACGAGATGTTCCTTTCCAGCGGTGTTGCTTCGCAAATGGAGGCTGGAAATCCCCGTTATCTTTCGGGAATGTCGGGGATGGAATTGATGCAACTGGTTTTGGAGAAGTCTTCTGACAAAACCCTACCCATTATGAATTATGCGCCTTTTGACCGCACACCTGAATACTGGGCCGGCTGGGCTTTGGCCTATTACCAATGGTATAGCGCTTATACGTTCCCCTTTATCCAAAAGAACGGCTTAAGTATCAGTACTGTCCTTTCGCTTTACCCCACTTTGCACGAAGCTGACCTCTCCAAATTTGTCCAAACCGCAGATATGCTTATCCAAACACATCTAAGCACCCGCAAAAACACATTGAAAACCATTCGAAAACAATCCCATCTCACCCAAAAGGAACTGGCCGACCTCTCTGGCGTGACCCTCCGTATGATTCAAGCCTATGAACAAGGCCATCAAGACATCATGAAAGCCGAGGCACGGACAGTTTTTGCTTTGGCGAGAATGCTGGGGTGTACACCTGAGGTGATATGTGGGTAATGCAAAGCGTTTTTATTCAGCCAAA
>CACXQO010000054.1 GCA_902769815.1 uncultured Bacteroidia bacterium
CCTTTCCGAGATGATAGCCGCAGGCTTCGCCGATGCTTTTGTGGTGGCCTTCGTCAACGGCGAGCGCGTCCCCATCCACCAAGCCGAAGAGGAACTTCGTAAGTTGATGGAGTGAGGTGCGTAAGAGTACCCCAGCAGGGATAAAAAATCCAAAATCGAGTTGTGTGTGGTTCTTGCTTTGGATGGAGTATACAAAGTAAGGAACGGAAATTTAGCCCACCAAAAATAATTAAAACACAAAAAAATCAATAATTTATAATAACTTAGCATTGATATTAACTATTCTTGATAGGCGCATAAATATGGAAATTTCGCATTGTGCAAAATATTTTTTGGAAATAAGGAAAAAAGAATAAGATAGCCCGTTGGCGGAAATGGTTGCTGGATTGGGTTCAACCATTCCGACCCGCTCAGCAACGGCGAAACACACTATGTGCACATTGTGTCACTGTAAACCGTAGGAAAAATATGAATCGTCGGTTTTCAATCCTTCCCCTCTCCAACCGTCTTTGCAATCTTCTCAATGTTCAAACTCCGCGCCGAGGCATCGATGATGTCCTTGTAGATGCCACCTTTCTTGTAGATTTCATCGGGGTCGCCCGACTCTTCCACATGACCTGTCTTGAGCGCGTAAACCATATCGCTGTCAATGATTTGCGAAATGCTGTGCGAGATGATGATGACGGTGCGGTCTTTCTTGATGGCGTCGAGGCTGTTCTTGATTTGCTCGGTGGCGATGGCATCGAGGCTGGCGGTGGGCTCGTCGAGGAAGATGATGGGCGGGTTTTTGAGGAACATACGCGCGATGGCGATGCGCTGCTGCTGGCCGCCCGAAAGGTCGCTGGCCTTGTTCTCGAACTGCTTCGGCAAAGCCATGATTTGGTCGTAAATGTATGACTTCTTGGCGGCTTCAACGACTTCCTCGTGGGTGGCGTTGGGGTTGCCGTAAAGGATGTTTTCCTCAATCGTGCCGTCAAAAATGTGGTTCTTTTGCAGCACGAGGCCGATGTTTTCGCGCAGGAATTGGGTGTCGTACTCGCGCAAGTCGATGCCGTCCAAAGTGATGGTACCCACTTGCGGCTCGTAGAACTTGTCCAACAGATTGACGATGGTGCTCTTGCCCGCGCCCGAAAGTCCCACCAAAGCCGTGATTTTGTTCGGCTCGATGGTCATGTTGATGTCGTAAAGTGCTTGATTACCATTTGGATAGGTGAAATCCACATTTTTCAGTTCAAACTTGCCGTGAATCTTTTCGGGACGATAATTCCCCGAAGGCTCGATGTCTTTTTCCGAATCCAAAATGCTGAAGAAACCTTCGGCGTAGATGAGCGCGTCGTTCACGTCGTCGAAGATGCGCTGCAGCTGCGTGATGGGCGCGATGACGTTGCTGAACAGCATGACGTGGTACATGTTAATACAAGGTAGGCCGTCAGGATGATGACCAACACCGTCCCGACTTGCTTCACGAAGCTCTTCACGCCGTTGTAGTAGAACGCCACGCGGCGTGTTTTCATCTGGTTTTCAGTCACTTGATTCTGGATGTCGAGTTGCTTTTGGCCTTCGATTTGCTCGCGGTTGAAACTCTTGATGACATTGATGGAGTCGATGATATTTTTGATGCCTTGGCTCTTGGTTTCCAAGTGGTTGCGCATCTCGCGCCGCCAGCCTTTGAGCCTTCGCGCTTGGCGGTAGGTTATCCAAAAGTAAATCGGGACGATGCCCAAGGCCACCAAACCGACATAGACATTGGCCGCGAACATCAAAATCAAAGCCAGAAGTGCGCTTGTGAACAGCGGCAGCAGGTCAATGAAGAAGTTCTGCACTGTGCGCGATAACGAACTGACACCCTGGTCGATACGGGCTTGGAGTTTGCCCGTGGCGTTATCTCCCGAGTTGAAGAAGGCCATCTTGAAGGTCAGCACTTTTTCGATGACGCTTTGGGCGAGGTCGCGGCTGACGAAGATGCGCATCCGCTCGCCGTAGTAGTTTTGCGCGTAGGTAATGATGGCCGAAAGGATTTCCTTGCCGAGCAGGACCGACGAGATGAGGATGACGATGTGCAACGCCCGTTGGCCCCATTTTTCGCCTGCGCTGACGAGGCCGTTCACCTCATCGACGGTCCAGTCGAGCACGATGGCGTTCACTTGCGCCATCAGCGAACCGATTAAGGTTAATATCAAAGTGATGAAAACTAACCATTTGTATGGCTTGACGAAAGGACTGACGTTTTTGAAGAGTTGGAAGAGATTCATAGGGTGTTTTATTAGTTTACAGTAGTTACATACATCAAGCAATTCCGGCAATCAAATTCGAGGCGGAAGGTGTTCGTGCCGTTGCGAATAAATAAAGGTGTAGCTTTTTGTCCCGTTTCTTTGCTGCACATCCCGTTGGCATAGCGGATGCAATGGTGGCAGGTCATTAGGCGGTTGGAGATTTCGTCGGGGTTGAGGGACGTTTGGCAAACGTCCATACGGGACAGGGGGGCATCTTGGCGATGTTCGCGGTTATTCCGATGGCTCTCAATCAGTTCCTCGGTCAATTTCGTCACCAATTCGCGTTTCATCTCACCGATGACGGAGGCGGGAATCAGACGCGGTTCCGTGAATTGCAGTTCCAGATTGATGGGATTGAAAGGCGTGTCGCCCCATTGCAGGGCTTTTTTGCGGATGTTTTCTGTGGCTTTTTCGGGGTTGTTGGCGAGGATTTTTTCGCATTGGCATGATACGGTTTGTTGAATCCCCTCTGCCCCATTTAAAAAGGGGACGCGCGAAGCGACCAATTCATATCCCGTTTCGGTTTCGGACAAGGTTAAATCGATGTCAATCTTGCGGTTGCCAGTCGAGGCATCCACCTGTTTTTGCCATTCAATGTCATAATTGCGATAGACTTTCGCGCCGCGATGGGCACCGTGCGGACGGTTGGTTGAGACCATTACATTGTCGGCAACTGCGTCCTCGCAATTGCCAGTCCGTTTGGGTTTCCCGACTGCGGGGACGCAGTCGGCGACAATGCGATCCGCACGCAATCCCACCAATTCATTGTCCTGATTCAAGAAACATAGCCCATCGCCGTTGTGCAAAACCTTGTCTGTTTCAATTTCCATGCGGAGCGGGTTGCACCACGCGACCTCGCCGATGTATTCGCCCATCGATTTGGGCGTGAAAGGCGAATCGATGCCCTTTTGCCGCCCGTTGATGAAGAAATCGGTGAAACCACGGTTGAAGGATTTCTCGGGATTGACCTCGAAATTGTATTGGCAATGGCCTTGTGAGGCCTGTTCCAAATCTGTACGACGAGCGAAGATTTCATCCAATTTTTGGCGATAAAACGCGGCCACATTCTTCACATAATCAGCGTCTTTCATGCGGCCTTCGATCTTGAAGCTCGTAATGCCTGCATCCATCAGTTCCTCCAAATGGGCACTGTTGTTGAGGTCTTTAAGGCAAAGCAAATGCCTATTTTTGATAAGCACTTTCCCGTTTGCGTCGAGCAAGTCCCAAGGCAGGCGGCAAGGCTGGGCACAAGCACCACGATTGGCACTACGGTTGCCGATATGTTGGCTCAGATAGCATTGCCCGCTGTGGCTGACGCACAACGCGCCATGGACGAAAAATTCCAACGGAACGGTGGTTTTTTCGCGAATTTCATGGATCTGCTTCAAACTCAACTCACGACCCAAAACGACTTGGCTAAATCCCAAGTTTTCAAGCAGTTGCACTTTTTCCACGGTCAGGTTGTCGCATTGGGTGCTGGCGTGGAGGGGAATGGGGGGCAAGTCAAGTTCGAGGAGTTTCATATCCTGAACAATGAGGGCGTCCACTCCAGCGTTCCAGCAGTCGTGGGCTATCTTTCGGGCTCGTTCTAACTCATTGTCATACAGCAAAGTATTCAGCGTAACATACACTTTCGCATCAAACAAAGCCGCATGACGGCAAAGCTTTTCAATGTCCTGAATCGTGTTCGAGGCCTTTTCGCGGGCACCAAAGTCGGGGCCTCCGATATAGACGGCATCCGCGCCGTGGTTGATGGCGGCCATGCCCACCTCACAATCCTTGGCGGGCGCAAGCAGTTCTATCTTCTTCGTTTCCATGCTGCAAAATTACGGTTTTTCAGGCCCATATCGGTTTTTTTTCTAATTTTGCGCGTTTTATTAATGATGAAAAACCTCACCAAAACCATATTGTTCGCGCTGACAGCCGTTTTGTTGTTCGCCTCCATGTCGCAAAAATGGTTCGGATGGCCGGCACTCAAGCCGTTGAAGGGCGTGGAAAATGAGCAGCCCAAGCCAGTCTTGAACTTCCAAAACTACGTCGAGGGCAGTTTCCAGCGGCAAACCGAAGCGCATCTGAAACAGCATCTCGGATTCCGCCCGACGTTGATTCGACTTTACAACCAATATCTTTGGGATTTCTACGGCAAAACGCCCGTCACCGAGGGGCAGGTCACCTTTGGCAAGGATGGCTGGATGTACGAGCCTTGGGTGGTGGCCGACCATTACCAGCGGCAGTTCCGCTATTTCGCCTCCGACTCCACACAGATGGCCTCATTGCTTACGGAAGAGGCGGAACGTTTGCTTCAGCTACAACAAACCCTTGAATCCTCTGGCATCAAACTGTTCGTGTGCCTCGTGCCAGCCAAGGATTTGATTTGTCCCGAATATCTTCCTGAAAACCAAGACACACGGTTTGACAATGAGCCAAAAATCTCGGCGCGGTTCTTCAACGAGGAGATTTACACCCAACTCGGCATCAACCACCTCAATTTGGAGCAATGGTTCCTGCAAATCAAGGACACGGTGGACTTCATGCTGTTTCCGAAAACAGGCACGCATTGGTCGCGATACGCCGCCCTGCAAGGTGCCGACACGCTCATCCGATATATGGAACACCTCGGCGACATCAATATGAGGAATCTCGTCATCGGGCCAAGGAAACTCGACAACGCCCGCGACCCCGACGACGACCTTGAGAGCCTGCTTAACCTGATACGGCCACTACCCAAACCCAAATATTATTATGCCAATGCCACCACCGACGGCGACACAACGGCCATGAAGCCGAAAATCATCGTCATCGGCGACTCGTTCTGGTGGACCATCGCGGCGCAACTTCCCTTGGGCGAAATCTTTTCCGAATCGCCATATTGGTACTACAACAGCACCGTATATTACGACCCCCGCTACAACTCAGTGAACGAGCTCGACCTTACAGAAGAGTTGCTTTCCTCCAATTTCGTCGTGCTGTTTTATTGCGCCACGCAGCAATATCGCATGAACGACGGCTTCACCCAAAAGGCCTTGGATGCCCTCGTCAGCGTTCCCGATGAGATTGCCTTCGACTCGGCGGCCTACATCGAGCGCGAAATCCAAAAGACCATCGCCCGACTGTTGGCCGACCACAACTCAATGGACATGATACGCAAAAAGGCCGAAACCAACGGCTTTTCCATTGAGAAGCAACTTCAGGCCGATGCGGAATGGATCATCAACTACCAAATCCTGCAAGGCACCTTCAACTGGCCTACAAGAAAGAAAGAAACGAACACAAAAACAGAAGACTATGGTATTCAGTAGCAATGTTTTCCTCCTATATTTCATGCCGATTTTCTTCCTCGTCTACTTCCTGACACCGAAGAAAGTCCGCAACTACGTCCTCCTGCTCGCTTCGTTGGTGTTCTACGCCTACGGTGCGCCAGATTTCATCATCCAACTCGTGGCCTCAACAGTGGCCAACTTCTTCTTGGTCAAGTGGATGTGTAAGACGGAGAAACGAGGACTGAAGAAACTGCTCTGCGGCCTCTCCATCATCATCCCGATTGGGCTGCTGCTGTTCTACAAATACGGCAACTTCACGATGGAGAACCTGAATCTGATTTTGGGTCTGACAGGTCACGCGCCGCTCACTTGGAGGCGCATTTTGCTGCCCATCGGCATCTCGTTCTTCTCGTTCCAAAGTGTCACCTACACCTTGGATACCTATCGCGGCGTGAACAAGCCGATGGAGAAACTCACTGATTTTGTGCTGTATATCACGATGTTCCCGCAACTGATTGCCGGTCCCATCATCCGCTACTGCGACGTGGCCGACCAAATCCGCAGCCGCGAGTCGACGATGGCCGACCGTTTGCAAGGGTTCTACCGCTTCGTCATCGGTCTGTGCAAGAAAATCCTCATCGCCGATGTGATTGGCGCGCAGGTGGATGCCATTCTCGGTCCGGCCAACTTCAGCCTTTTGGACGCTGGCCAAATCACCGACATCTTCACCCGCGTGGCGGCCTTGGACAGCACCACGGCGTGGATTGTGTCGTTGGCCTACACCTTCCAAATCTATTTCGACTTCGCCGGCTACAGCGACATGGCCATCGGCCTCGGGCGCATGATGGGCTTCAAGTTCCCCGAAAACTTCGACAACCCTTATACTTCAGGCTCCATCACCGAGTTTTGGCGGCGTTGGCATATCACTTTGGGCGCGTTCATCATGAACTACCTCTACATCCCGCTCGGCGGCAACCGCAAAGGCAAAGGCCGCATGTATTTCAACCTGTGGGTCTGCTTCCTGCTGTCGGGATTGTGGCACGGCGCGTCGTGGAACTTCCTCGTTTGGGGCGCGTTGCACGGTCTTTTCATCTGCCTCGACAAACTCTTCCTCGGCAAGGTGATGAAGAAAATCGGAAAGGTGCCAAGCGTCATTCTCACCTTCCTCTTGGTAAACTTAATCTGGGTGTTCTTCCGCATCGAGGATTTCGGCTTGGCTTGGCTGCTCATCAAGAGGATGTTCGCCTTCGAGTTCACGCTGCTACCGTTCAGTGCTAACGCGCAACTTTACACCACGATGATTGTGGCAGCCCTCTTCTCCTTCCTCACGCTGACCAAGTTCGGCCAAAAGGTGCAGGAGAAGGTATATTTCACCGAATATACTGACATCCAACACATTGCCGTGTGGATTGTGGCCGCTTTCGCCTTCGTTTTCTGCGTGGCCGCCTTGAATGCCACCGATTTCAGCCCGTTCATCTATTTCAGATTCTGAGCCATGAAAAAGAACAGTTTCATCAAGATTCTCCTTTTCGTGCTGACGATGGCGGTGCTGTTCGTTTTCGCCATCCAGCAAAGGGCCAAAATCTGGACTTTCGAGCCGTTGAACGGTGTTTTTGAACCCACGCCACAGCCTGAACTGACCTTTGAAACCTATCGCACGGCAAAGTTCCAGTCGCAAGTGGAGCCTTACCTCAAGGAGAACATGGGGTTCCGTGAGCCGCTGATTCGTTTCTACAACCAGTTTTTGTACGACTTTTTCCGAAAGACTTACAGCGAAGAAGTTGTCATCGGCAAAGACCATTGGTTTTATTTCAAGCAGCATGTGAACGAATACTACGGCACGGAAATGTACCGCTGGCAAAGTACGCCCGAAGAAGCCCGCGAAACCTACGACCGCGAAGCAAGGCTGATGTGGAAACTGAGAAACGTGTTGAACGAATACGGCGTTGAATTTCTGATGTTTATGGCTCCCGACAAAGGTTTTCTCTATCCTGAGCATTTGCCCGACCGAGTGCGTGATACCACCACCGTGAATGCCCGCGAATACTATTCAACCAAATTCGATGAATACGGATTTCCCTACATCGAAATGACCAAATGGTTTTTAGACCTGAAAGCCGCCGACACCCTTCCCTATTCGCTGTTCTCGCAGTCGGGGGCGCATTGGGGCTTTTCGGCGGTGCTTGCTGCCGATTCGGTGTTTCGCCTGATGGAGCAACTGAAAGGCTGCTCGTTGCCCAAGATGCAAATCGGGCCACTGCACGAAAGTTCGAAGCAAACCATAGCAGGCGACCACGATTTGGAAAAAACAATCAATCTGATACGCGGCGTTCCACATCGTTACGACAGACTCCTCGATGCCGAAGTAACCGTAGTGGCCGATTCAGCCGATTTAAGGCCCAATGTGCTTTTCGTCGGCAACTCGTTCCTTTGGAGAATGCATTACTACATCCCGTTTGACGACATGTTCAGCCATTCCGAGTATTGGTTCTACAATTCCACGGTGTATTCGGGCGACAATTATACGCATGTCCAAAACGTAGGCGACTTGGACCTTCTGGCGAAACTGTTGGATGCCGATTTTGTGGTGTGGTTTACTGACGGCAACCAAATGTACAAGGTAAGTTACGGATTTGTGGAGTCGGCCTTGATGAAACTCTGCCTTAGCGAGGAGCAAGTGAACGAGCGTCGACAGCATTTGATGGACAGCTTGGGCAACGACCCGGCGACAATGAAGGAACTTGAGGAAGCCAATGCCGAGAAACTTCAAAGCAAACTTTGGTTGAAAGCCAACCTGCTCATGCAGAAAGACCCCGAAAAGCATTTCCCCGAACTGGCCGGCGACAGCATCCCGACATCGAGAAACCCCAGAATCAAAGAAGTCTTGGCCATCCGCGACATCGAGAAGGATTCGGTATGGATGTTTAACATGCGCTGCCAAACGGTCATACGAAACACCACTTTGGAAAACGTCCTGAAAATGGAGGCACAAAACGTGCTGAACGGCAGGCCATTGCTGCGCGACGAACCCGAAGCCTCGTCGCGGGCCAACTATGTGGAAAGCCTTGTGAGAGACATGGTTGAACTCATCCGCACCGTCCCTGACATGATGGAACAAGTCAGAATAAAGGCCGAAACCAACGGCATGACCTTCGAGGAACAACTTCACGCCGATGCCGCTTGGATCATCAACAACCAGATTCAGAACGGCGAAATCACAATCCCATGAACCGGAAACGCAAGCGGAGATTGAAACTCAAAGTGAGATACGACTGGGTGCTGTTCGCCCTGCTCATGCTGTTTCTGTTTGCGTCCATCATCCAAAAGCAGACGGGACTCATCCGTTTCAGGCCTTTGGGCGGCGTGATTGTGGCCACACCCAAGCCCCAACTGAGTTTCGAGACCTACCGAAACAACTCATACCAGCAGCAGTTGGAAAAATACGCCAGCGAGAACTTCGGCCTGCGCGAACCAGTCATCCGCATCTACAACCAATACCTTTGGTCGGCCTTCAACAAAACCTATTGCAACTTCATTATGCCGGGCAAGAACGGTTGGCTTTACTACAATGCCGCCGTCAACGAGTATTACGGCCTCGATATCAAATTGCATCACCTGTCGAACACTCAAGCGCTTTGGTGGGCCAACTCGGAATTGGATAGGATGGATAGTTTGCGCCGTATGCTCAACCGTCAAGGCATCACTTTTTTGGCCTTCATCGCCCCCGACAAGCCTTGGGTCTATCCCGAAAACCTTCCCGACATGGAGGCCGACACCACCGCGTTCAAGTTTGCCGACCATTACGACCGCCGCATGACCGAAATGGGCTTCCCGCATATCAACATGACGAAATGGTTCATGGCCGCACGCGACACGGCCACGATTCCGCTCTTCTCCCCCACCGAATCGCATTGGGACTATTCGGCCATCTTCGGCTACGACTCGCTCTTCCGCTACATGAACACCCTCGGCGGACCCCGCTTCCCGAGAATGCACATCGGGCCGCCAATTGCCTACGAGTTGGACAAACCCGAAGGCGACGAGAGCACGTTGAACCTCCTGTTTCGCATCCGAAGCGCAAAGACGAGATACAAGGCCAAAATCACCGTGGAACCAACTGCGACGCGCAAGCCAAGGGTGCTTTTCGTAGGCGATTCCTTCATCTGGAGCATGGAAAGCCTGCTGCCCTGCAAGGAACTGATGGACGACAAGGAGGTTTGGTACTACAACAACACCGCTTTCGTGGGCCACGACAAAACCAAGTTCGACGTGAAGGAAATGAACCGCCTGCGCCATATCCTGAAGGCTGATTATGTGGTGTTTTACGCCGCCGGCCACCAATGGCGCGAGGGCACTTTCGGCTTTGTCGAGGATGCCTTGAAACAGTTTAGCCAAGCCACCGAAACCGACATTGCCAAGGCAAGGATGGCCAACGACATCGAGCGCGACAAGGATTGGCTCTTGGCCTTGAAAATATACGCCTCAACACACGACAAGCCTTTGGAGGAAACCCTGTTGCAAGAAGCAGAAAACATGCTGAACGACAAGACTTTGCTCCGCGAAGGCATAGTGTTGGACACCGCCGAAATCATCCGCATCAAGAAGGAGGAAATCATGCGCAACTTCCGCGCCAGTCCCGTCCACACGAAACTGATAGAGGAAAAAGCCGAGAAAAGAGGCATCACTTTTGAAGAAATGCTGGAAATCGATGCCCAATGGGTTGTGAAACAAAGGTTGGAAAAAGGAGAATTGTTTTAGTCATGGTATTCAGTAGCAACATATTCCTGCTTTATTTCCTGCCGGTGTTTCTTGCAGTCTACTTCCTGACACCGCGCAAGGCCCGCAACTATGTGCTATTGGCCGCCTCCCTCCTATTCTATGCTTACGGCGCACCCGAATTCGTCATCCAACTCATCGTGTCGAACATCGCCAACTTCTACATTGTCAGGTGGATGCACCGCACCGAAAAGCCAAAACTCAAGAAATTGCTATGCGGCATTTCCATCACCATCAGCCTTGGGTTGCTGTTCTATTTCAAGTATGGCAACTTCACCATCGATAATATCAGCATCGTTTCCGGCTGGCTCGGACTCGAAAACCTCTCAACCCTCAACTCTAAACTCTCAACCATCCTACTGCCCATCGGCATCTCATTCTTCTCCTTCCAAAGCGTCACCTACGCTTTGGACACCTACCGCAACGTGAACCGCCCGATGGATAGTTTGTGGGATTACATGCTGTATATCACCATGTTCCCGCAACTGATTGCAGGACCCATCATCCGCTATTGCGACATCGCCGACCAAATCCGCAACCGCGAGTCGCTTTACACTGACCGGCTGCACGGCTTCTACCGATTCGTCATCGGTTTGTGCAAGAAAATCCTTATCGCCGATGTAATTGGTTTTCAGGTGGATGCCATTCTTGGCCCATCGAACTACGACATACTGACCTCCGACCAACTGACCGACATTGCCACCCGCATCGCGGCCTTGGACAGCACCACCGCATGGATTGCCATTTTCGCCTTCACTTTCCAAATCTACTTCGACTTCGCCGGCTACAGCGACATGGCCATTGGCCTGGGCCGCATGATGGGTTTCAAGTTCCCCGAAAACTTCGACAATCCATACGTATCCACCACGATTTCAGAGTTTTGGAGGCGTTGGCACCAAACTTTCAGTGTGTTCATCAAAAACTACCTCTACTTCCCCTTGGGCGGCAGTCGGGTGAAGACCGAGGCGCGGAAATACTTCAAGCGGAAATACTTCAACCTTTGGTTCTGCTTCCTCGTCAGTGGATTGTGGCACGGTGCGGCGTGGAACTTCGTGGTTTACGGTGCCTTGCAGGGCATTTTCATCTGTGCCGACAAGCTGTTTTTGAAACGGTTCAATGAGCGTTTGGGCACGATTCCGAGCGTGTTTTTCACCTTCCTCATCATCGTCCTCACGCGCTGCTTCTTCCGCATCGAGCGCATTGATTTGTCGTGGCTCTTCATCAAGCGGCTGGTTGCCTTCGAGTTCGTACCCTTCCATTTCAGTGACAACCCGCATTTCTACACGACCATCCTTGTGGCGTTGCCTTCATAATCAGCATTTTCGCTTTCGTTTTCTGCCTTGGTGCCTTGAACGCGAGCGGTTTCAGCCCCTTCATCTATTTCCGATTCTAAAGGCTTCAATAACGCAAGATGAGCTGCGAGTGGCCACCAACCCTCAGCACATATAAGCCAGTTGGCAAATTCGGACGGACAACAAGGCTGCTTTCCCCTACCATAGGATGAATCGATTCGGAAAACACCTTTCTGCCCAGCATATCGTAAATGCTGATTTCATCAGCAAATGACTGCCCGGCCCCTATTCCAACACGAATCTCATCCTTGAAGGGATTGGGATAACACCGAAAAGCAACCGTAACAGCTTCATCAACAGAAAGGAAAACATTCAACTCCTCAATGATTCGCTCAGGCCTTTCTCTCAAAAACCAGTCGATAACAGGCATACAATAATTCTCCCATACCGAAAAGCTACTTGGATAATTGAAACGTTCAATCTGATTCGGCACCTCCGGCATCAAAGTCTCTTTGATATAGTCGAAATAGGGTTTTGTGCTCTGGTAGGAAAAGTTTGTGAAAACCAATTGCATGAAACGGTTTGCAAATTGCTCCTTAAACTGCTCGTTTTCCAACAATCTCCTAAAGAACAAGGTGGCTCTTCTGCTTGTTGGCCAAAGTGCATCCCCTTCATAAGTGGCATTGGCAAAAACATCCATTCCCTGCTCTTCAAGACATCCGTCACCATCATAGAATATCCAGCGCCACTTGCCGTTGCCCTCCTGCCAACAACGCACATTGTTGGCTGGCCAGTCAAGGTTTTCTGAAAACAACTCAAAAACACAATAGTCAATGAAATTTGCTATGTCGATTTTCGCCGCTGCATAAGCATATTGTGTTTCATCGGAGAGATCGGCCTGTTCCATCCACACATACAAAGCATTGAAATTGTCGGGGCTTCCACAATCCGTGAACAGCCATTCCTTAATCATATTAATACTTTCCTTGTCAACATCCAAATGGTCTTCCAAATAATGCTCGTCGGGCTTTTCTTCCACATAATACACACCCCAATACTCGCCATTGATGAACAACACCCCAGGCCGCGAAGACAAGGTTTCCATATTCAAAGGTTGTGCGATGCGATTGCAGATATAGTCCTTACAGCCACAACCATTCCACGAGCTCAAATAAGGTTTTAAAGCAAGCCTCTTGAAACTCTGGATGGGAGTGGTTTCAAAAAACTTATACTTGATGCGTTTCTTTCCGTATTCTTCGCGAGCATAAAGGGTATAGCCTTTCTGAGACCTCCATCTCGACTGCTTGCCATGCGTACGCAAGCCGACCTGCTGGTTGATGCCTGCATTATCGCCAAATTCGTAAAACTCAATGTTGCTCAGGCGTTCCCATTCACGGCCTCTCATAAAATAATTACCTGTTGCATAAGGATCTAACGGGTCGTAATGAATACCGGGAACAAAAATGCCTCGCTCGAAATCAAACAAGTCGAGCGAGTCGGCACAGAGCGAGAGGGCTGGCAAGCCGTGTGTGTCGCAACCCAAGGCCTTGATAAAATAACTATTCGTGACCACTTTGCTCACGCAACTGTCGTTCTCGTCGAACACCGCCGCCCTAATCACAATGCAGTGCCGCACCGAATCGGGTAAGAAGAAGTCAGGCTCGGGACAATTCAATATGGTGTAAATGTCTGATTTTGAATAAAGATGCTCGTCCAAAGCAAGAGCCTCCGTATAAAGCGGCGAGTGTTTCGTCGGTCGGTTTCCATTGACGGTGTATCGGATGTGGTTTTGCAGATTGACATTATAGAGTTGCAAAGCAAACACATCCTCATAAAACCCACCTTTGGCCGAGAACACGACCGTGTCATTTTGGGCGGAACCTGCCACACAAGTCAATAGAACACACCATAATATGAATTGCCTAACATTTTTCATGCTGTCGGATTAGATGGCGCAAAAATAACAAAAAAACGGCCAATTGCACGAATTGACCGTTTTTTCATTGTTCATTTGTAAGGCTGCCACACCGTGGCAGCCGCCGCTATACGACGACAACCAACATTAAATCTCTTCCTCCTCCACGCGCAGCGGCTGAGGCTCGCTCTTGCGGATGTCGAGTTCGTCGATCAGGTTGGTGGCACCGGCGTACTTATCGATGATAAAGAGCACATAGCGCACGTCCACATTGATGGTGCGTTGGAGTTTCGGCTCAAAGTTGACATCGCCGCTCATGGCTTCCCAGTTGCCGTCGAAAGCGAGGCCGATGAGTTCGCCCTTGCCGTTCATGATGGGGCTGCCAGAGTTGCCGCCGGTGATGTCGTTGGTCGAAAGGAAGCACACAACGAGTTCGCCGTTATCGTCGGCATACACGCCGAAGTCTCTCTTCTCGATGAGGTCGATGAGGCGCTTGGGAGCGTCAAACTCATAGTCGCCGGGCACATACTTTTCAAGGATACCGTTGGCGGTGCAGATGTAGTCGTAATGCACGGCATCAGCAGGCATGTAGTCCTGCACAGAGCCATAGCTCATACGCATAGTCGAGTTGGCATCGGGATAGAGGCTCTTGCCGGGTTGGGTGGCGGCGTAATACTCACGCAGACCTTTCACAAAGATATGGTCATTCTCGCTCACGGCTTGCATGGCACCACGATAGTCGGCCATGTGGTTCATAATGACATCCATCATCGAAGTATTCATAATGTAAGCGTAATCCTTACCGATTTTCTTCGGGTTGGGCTTGGCCAAGAAAGCCTTGATGCTTTCAGGCGTGGCAAAGATGGAGTTGGTGTAGACATCTTCAGCAAAGGCATCAATGTCGCCCTTGAACTTCTTGTCAATGATGTTGTAGATTTCAGGGAGTTCCTCGCCCTTGAAGGCGTTCTTGTAGGTCTTCAGCATCTCGGCAAAGGTCTTCTTTTCCACTTGCGGGTCGGTTTCGGCAAAGAGCTCGTCGACATTCATGCCTTGGAGCAGCGTGAGGGCCATTTCTTGGGCTTCCTTGTCCTTGCTCTGGTAAGCCTCGTAATAGGAAGCAAACTGGGCAGCGATGCCAGCGGCACCCACATTGGAAACGAAGTTAGGATAGTAGATGTATTTGGCCACTTCGCCCATGCTCTGGTAAGCCTTTCTCAGGTTCGGGAGAGCCTCCTTGTATTCGGTCTTGTTGTTGGCGTTCACCCACTTGGTGAAGTCGCGCTCCAAACCGACCTTGGCTTCGCTCACCTTGTTCTTGCGGAGCATCTTGCACTGGCCGATGAAGTTCTTCCAAGTGTTGGCGAGGCCAGCGTGGTTGTCGGCATACATCAGGTTGATGCGGTCGTCGGCCTGCATAAATTCATCCATCACTTCGAGTTGCTTGCCGAAGATGTCGATGATGGCGGGATAGAAAGTGTCCACATTGTAGTCGATGCCGTAGCTCGACATGTAACGCTCGGTGCTGCCCGGGAAGCCCCAAATCATGGTGAAGTCGTCCTTCTTCACACCGTCAAGGCTGATGGGAAGGTGGTGCTTGGGAGTCAGCGGCACATTGTCCTTGCTGTAGGCGGCGGGGTTGCCGTTCTTGTCAGCATAGACACGGAAAATCGAGAAGTCGCCAGTGTGACGAGGCCACATCCAATTGTCGGTGTCGCCACCGAACTTGCCAATCGAAGAGTTGGCCACACCCACGAGACGCACATCGGGGAACACTTGATAGACAAACATGTAATACTCGTTGCCTTCAAAGAAGCCCTTGATGACGGGGTTGTACTTGCCATCTTCTGAAGCGGCAGTTTCCAACTCCTTGATTTTCTTGCGGATGGCGGCCTGCTGGTCTTGATAGTCCATGTCGTCCTTCACTTCGGCAAGAATGACTTTCGTCACATCTTCCATGCGGACAAGGAAGCTGGCGGTCATTTCGGGAGCGGGCAGTTCTTCGCCGTAGTTCTTGGCCCAAAAGCCGTCTTTCAGGTAGTCGTGCTCTGTTGAGCTGAGCTTTTGGATGGCACCGTAACCGCAGTGGTGGTTGGTGAACATCAAGCCTTTGCTGCTCACGATTTCGCCGGTGCAGAAGAAGCCGCGCGGCATGGCATCGCTGCCGAGGCCCACGATGGCATCCTTCAAGCTGCTGTGGTTGATGCTGTAAAGCTCTTCAGGGGTCAGTTGCAGCCCCATCTTCTGCATGTCAACATAGTTCAGGCGCTCGACAAACATCGGGAGCCACATGCCTTCATCGGCATACACGCGACCCACCGAAACCATGATGGCCATCGCGATAATTCCTAATACTTTTTTCATTGAGTAGAGATTAAATTATTGTAATTCAGATAATTG
Source organism: uncultured Bacteroidia bacterium (assembly GCA_902769815.1). Taxonomy (GTDB): domain Bacteria; phylum Bacteroidota; class Bacteroidia; order Bacteroidales; family F082; genus Limimorpha. The sequence continues at coordinate 15,914 of CACXQO010000054.1, forward strand.
TTTCTAATCAAAACAGATTTGAGCTTGCAAATTTACAAAAATTTAGGATTGAAAAGAAAGAAGATGGTGTTTTTGTGCAAATGCATAATGGGATTGCCGCAGAAAAACACCCGAAATTTTCGCTTATTTCTCCCCGAAATCACTTTTTACCCATTTCGGGGACAAATAAAGTGGTGCTTATTTCTCCCCGAAACACATTTTTTGTCGTTCAGGGAAAAATAAAGGGGTATTTATTTATCCGTGAACGAACTTTTTTGTACCTTTGCGGAAAAATAAAGACAGGAAAAATGAGTGATATTATTGGAAGAAGCACTGAAATTGAGGAACTTATGCGTCTATATCGCGGCAGCAGGCCCGAATTTGTCGCCGTCTATGGTCGCCGCAGGGTGGGCAAAACCTATCTCATCAAGGAATTGTTTATGGACAAAATGGCTTTTTACCACACGGGAATGTCGCCGATGGATACCGAAAACGCCAACATCCTACAAGACCAACTGAAAAGTTTCTACAACTCGCTTGTCAGTTACGGCTGGGAGCCTTCCGAACCGCCCAAATCGTGGCTCGAAGCCTTTTATATGTTGATGAAACTGCTTGAAAGCAAGGCTGATAAGAAACGTCAAGTGGTTTTCATCGACGAACTGCCTTGGATGGACACGCCGCGCTCAAGATTCCTCTCCGCGCTCGAATATTTCTGGAACTCGTGGGGGTCGGGGCGCGACAACCTTATGCTCATCGTGTGCGGCAGCGCCACCTCGTGGATGGAGAACAACCTCATCAACAACTACGGCGGGCTTTATGGTCGGCTCACTTACGAAATCAAACTCTATCCCTTCACCTTGGGCGAATGTGAGGCCTACTTCAAGGCCAACAACCTGCGGCTGAACCGCTACGACATCATCCAAGCCTATATGGCCGTTGGCGGCATACCTTATTATTTGGGCTTCTTCCGCAAAGGCCTGAGCCTCGGGCAAAACCTCGACCTGCTCTTTTTCGCCAAAAACGCCAAACTGAAGAACGAATTCAACCGTTTGTTCGCCTCATTATTCACGAAACCAACGGATTACAAGAAAATCGTCAGTCTGTTGGCCACCAAGCATAGCGGCTTCACCCGCGACGAGATTGCCAGCGCAACGGGCATCCAAAAAGGCGGCGGATTCTCAAAGATGCTGGCCGCCCTCGAAGCCAGCGACTTCATCACGCGCTATGTGCCTTTCGGCTGCTCGAAACGCGAAGAACATTACAAATTGGTGGACAACTTCTGCCTGTTCCACTCGAAATTCGTTGCCAATGGCGACATCACCGACCCCGAATTTTGGGAAAAGAACCAAAACGCGCAAAGGCTGTCGGCTTGGAAAGGCATCGCCTTCGAGGAAGTTTGCCTGAGCCATATCCAACAGATTAAGAACGCTTTAGGCATCGGCTCTGTCACTTCGAGCGAGTCGGCGTGGAGTTTGCGCGGCGACGACGAAACCGAGGGCACACAAATCGACCTGCTCATCGACCGCGCCGACCGCGTGGTGAACCTCTGCGAGATGAAGTTCTACAAGGACAATTTCACCATCGACAAGGCCTACGACGCGAAGTTGCGCCACCGCACCCAAACCTTGATTGACCGCCTGCCCCGAAACCGCAACGTACATCTCACATTGATAACTACTTACGGCCTAACCTACAACGAATATTTCGGCCAAATCCAACAGTTGGTCACGATGGACGCACTATTTGGATGACACAATTTGCCCTACGATTCAACAAGAAACCTTATCTTTGCCGAAAATTTCCCCAAATGGAAGACAATTACCAACTCATTACGAAAACCGCCGCCGGACTTGAAGACGTGCTGGCCCGCGAAATCAAGGCCTTGGGTGCCAAAAACGTGCGCTGTATGCACCGCGCCGTCATTTGCGAAGGCAACAAGGAACTGATGTACCGCATTAATTACGAGGTGCGCACCGCGCTGAAAGTTTTGAAGCCTTTCAAGAACTTCTTCGCCAAAAATCCCGACGACCT
>CACXQO010000055.1 GCA_902769815.1 uncultured Bacteroidia bacterium
CGACTTCCGCCGTGTCACACGCATGAGGACGGCCATGCCCAACGAGGAGTCTGTCCTTACGCTGCTGGGCAGTGTCGCGATGGAGCACAAGGCCTTTGACAGGATACTGCCCAAAATCACTACCGACAAGACGCTGTTCCCTGGACGACGCAACGGGTTTTCTTAGCGGAAACCGCCTTCCTGAATACAGTGGAGGCTGCCCATCACAGACGGCCCTCCACATCCACTGCTTTCAGTGTAGGCGCGGCCTTGTTGCTGACGGGTTGCTCCCCAGCAGAGCCCGTTTCCTCGTCCAGCCGCAGTACAAAATTACTAATCTTTTCTAAAACCAATGATTGAAATGAAAATATTTGTCTAACTTTGCACCGCATCCCTGAAGTCTACAGACTTCGGACACACTGGTTGAAACACTACCCGTTCTCGTCCACGGTGAAGTTGTATGAGGCCAAGAAGAGGAAAAGGTCGCGGAAGAGGGATTCGGGCAGAACAATCCTCAGGTTGTCAACGTCATCACGTTCAAATAGACCTCCGTTGAGGTAAGGGATGCTCGCCCATTTTTCTACTAAACTTTGTTGCCAACCATTCCTGCTGAAAACTTGCTCGCGTTTGGCGGGTTCGGTGTTGAGAATGCCAAAGAAAAGCGGCTCAAGTACGCTTTCCAAATAGTCGCTCCTGCGGTTGCTTTGGCTGAAGGTGTTGAGCATGAAGTTGGTGTCGCCACAGAGCCATCCTTTCTTTTGCAGGAAATGCAGAAAGACGATGCGCCCCATCAGTTTCTTCACATAATCGTGATAGACGGCTCCCGACTTGCCTTGTCGCGCCAATTCCGCCACGATGCGGTCGTAGTGGATGTGATACTCGTCGAAGAATTCGTCACTGAGCGCATCGACGGAGAAAGCTTCGCGCAAGTCATTCAAGACAAACCTTCCTTTTTTGGCATATATGGTATCAAGTCGCTCCAATGGTGTCTTATACTGCCCCTGCTCGTCGCCTAAGATGTACGAGAACCGTTTTGCGCTGGTGACACCTTCTTTCATGTCGCAGATGTACGACAAACGCCAATGGTTTTCGTCGGCAAAAACGGCAATGGCGGCATCAACATCGTATTTCAGGTAAGGGGCTATCATCTTTTGTTGATAGCCTTTGACCATTGTCTATCCTATGCAAATAATTTTTATTTAAATCTCCAATTACATTGATATTATGTGTATTTTTGCATTTTAATCTAGTTAAAATGAGAATAACACCTAACGATAAGAGGAATTATGAAGGCGTGAATTTTGATTTTATTCTTGCCCTAAAGGACGTTGATGATGTTATTGAGAAACATTTTATTCCCATTAAAAACAACCGAAAGATGGTAAATGACTTCTTTCGTATGTTAGAAGATGAATCATCGGATGCTGACGATATCTATTATTCGTTTAAGAGGTGTTATAGTAATTGCGGTAGCTTTGATTATTGTTTGGGATTTGGTTCTTTGACATCAAGTTATATTGACCCCATCACATACCCTATATTCAATGAATCGAATTACAGACTACAAGCTGAAAAATATAAAAAAAGGATTTCATTAGCGAAGAACGAGACAATACGAGACTTGAGACAAAAAGAATTCAATAAATGGAATCACAGACAAAAACAAAATATAATAGAAAAATGTCTTCCCTATATTTTTGCATGCAATTATCATGATTCTCTTGAATCAAATGAAATTGAAAAAAACTATTTAATTTACTCAAACGAGACACATGGAAGATTTAGTTATACCAGAAAAGTAAATGATGACATAGAAATAGTTCTTAAAACCAACTTCTGTTATGGTAGGTCTAGCAGTATGATGGTTATAATTACATACAAAGGTATACCAATACTACCCTATAGTATTTGGGTAAGGTATTTTTATGCAGGATATAACGAAATACTAAGATGCACTAGGAGTTATAATCCAGAGAGGGTTAATTGGAATACATGTTTGGATTTTGTTATATGGTTTGTGGAAAAAGCGATTGAGAATCCAGAATTATTTGTAAAAGAAACTATAATGCAGGAAGTGAATGGCTTGTTGAATGGCATCGAAGAAATGTATAAGCTCACAGACGAAGAGATGAAACAAAAAATGCTACCATCATGTCCAGACGAATCCTTAAAAGAAAAGTATTACATAGGGATAAAATCCGCACGGATGGCTACAGGAAACGATGCGCAGTACTATACTATTGCACCAGAAGAAGCAAAGCTTGTATATAGGATGGAAAAGATAACAGGTGCTTTGCATTTCTTGAAAAGCTTGAGACAATTATCAGAGATTTATGATGGAATTGATCAGTCAATAAACAGAATAAAAGAGATTAACGCATTGTTTTATCCAGAAATAGCCAATGCTATACCACCAGTAAAAGTATATATTGCGGGACTTAATGAAACGTTGAAACCTATCGAAAAAAGGTTTAATGTCGTTCAAAAGCGGTTCGATTATTTATATAATAAACTGCAAAAACGGTTGGAGAGAGTTGATGAAGACAAAAAAGACAAGGTCAGAGAGCTTTTCAAAATGAAAAATCCACAATATGAAAAGCTAAGTTATGAAGTAATCGAGCTTGAAAGACAGGTTGATACGCTGAAAACTCAGATAAGCAATCGAGAGATTTATTTACAAAAACTAGAAGAGGCACAATTCCTTGTTAGAAGGCATGTGGTTGCTGTAAACTTATAATCAATTTCCATAAAGAGTTACTGACGACAACCATTGAATTTGTTACGGTAGGGGGACTTTGCTAATGTACTCAATGTCCTGGGAAGGCAGAGATAGAACTTGGCGTGGAAGTCTTTGGTGGGGTGGATGCGCATCTGAAGCCGCCCGGAGGCGATGTCTTCGCAAAACTGGCGAATGCTTTCATCCACTTCGATGCTGTAGTCCGACTGGCGCACCTCGTTCAGGAAGTCTTTGCAATATTGTTCCATCGATGCGTCGCGGTCGCCGAAAAACATTTTCCCTGCGGTTTGTGCCTGACGGAAGATGTTGTCGATATTGATGCCGACAAGGATTTTGATTTCTTGCGTGGAGGAGAGTTCCTGTCGAAGTTTGAAATACCCCGAGGAGCGAAAATAGCCAACCACGGCATGGAAGATGTCGAAGTTGGCCATGGCTGCGGCAATGCCGTGGAACTTGTCCATCAGCGTCGAATCGATATTATTGAAGAACTTGGTACTCATTAGGCTTGGCGTTTTGGGCGCTTCGCCTTTCGAGTATCAAAAAATGTAATCCGTGAACTACTGTCTATACCTGAGGTTCGCCAAAACCCTTAATGCAAACAAGAAAGCCCACGGATACACCGTGAGCATTTCCGCTTTCTTGTGCATTAAGATTTGAAATTTGGCGATTTCAGGTACACTTGAAAAGCAAAAACGCTTTATATCAATATGTTATTTAATCAGTTATCTTCTGTGTTGGTATGTTCTTTTTGGGTTGATGAGGGCAAAGATAGGGAAACTTTGGAATATGACGAACAAAAAAGTTCAAAACCTTATAGACAAATGGCATTGAAAGGTTCGGGATGACTGTTTTTGTGGAAAAAGTGGAAAATAGTATGAAAAAGAGTTGCGAGGAATGAAATTTGTTGTACTTTTGCAGTGTCAGAAATGACTAATCCGGTATTTTCCGCGTGGGGTAAGCCTTCACCGACACTGCCCAAATTAAACAGAGTTGCCAACTGGCAACTCTTGTTTATTTAAAGTAGTTCTTCATAAACAATCCATAGAACGACTTGCTCTGCGTCAATTCTCTAGAAACGGAAATACTCTTACGACCTTTGAATATGAGTACTTCTATCGCGTTCTTGTTTTGCTCAAAATAATGCTTTATGCTAAATGCCAACAGGCTTGCTTTGTAATTGACCATTAAATGGATTAAAACCCTATTACACTGTCCGATAGAATCTTCAAGTCGATTGGAAACTGAATCTCGTCCAGTAATGGTTTTCAATTCATAAGGACGATAGGTCCCTTTTCGCTCAAAAATAAAATCAGGGGATTGCGTCTTACTTGGATTGGGAAGAATGTACACTTTGTACCCATGCGTGACGGCCTTACGGGCAGCGTTGAGCAAATTGTTGTAATCATCTTCGCTTTCACTGCCCGAAGAAAAGATACCATCCTCTCCTTCAATGGGATGGAAATTGCCCAAACGGGCAATCCGTTCCACCTGTCGGGAGTAGTCAGCACCTTTCAGTGTATGTAGTTTGGCCAATTCTGCTGCAATGTCGCTCATTGATGTGTTTTGCTGCGTGCAAAGTTAGGAAAAACATGGAATAAATTTACAAACCTCATTTGCAAAGTTTGCAAAAGATAACTGCAAAACAAAAACCTGATTTCACCTCACCATCCCCAAAATCACATCAGGCGCGATGGTCATTTCAGTGACGGCGCAAAGACCTGCGGATTTATAAAAACTTGCCATCGGATAGATTATTAGGTTTGAAATCGCTTAAAACAAGTATTCGGTATTAGGAAAAATCTTAACTTTGCGCCATAATTGAAAAATAAAGGTATTGTAAATCAACTATGTTTAGTGAAAGAAATCATGTAAAGGTTTTCGTTTCTTCAACGGTGTATGACTTTGAGTCTCAACTGGACGTGGTGTATTCTACATTGGATGGTTATGGCTACGACGTATTGATGTCACACAAAGGAACGATGCCGGTCGATAGCAAAGTCTCCAATTTGGAGAACTGCCTGAAAGGTGTTGAAAACTGCGATGTGTTTCTGGGGTTCATTCGCCCTTTGTCTGGAACTGGTATCCTAAAACCTGGTGAGAAATCTATCACGGCGCAAGAGTTTGATGTAGCCTTTAGGGTTGGCATGCCACGTTTTGTGTTGGCAGACTACAGGGTGGTGTTTGCACGTCAATTCACAAATATGATGAAGATTCCAATTGGCGACATTCCTAACTATGTAGAAAAAGCAAGAAATGACGGATGCATGGTGGAACGGCCTAACAGAGTCATCCATTCTGAAAGCATAGCGTTGTATAACATGGCCATCCAAAACAACACTTTACCTATCAGCAGGAAAGGAAATTGGGTTCAGGAATACAAGAATTTGCAGGATGTGATGCTGCACGTTGAGGCGCAGTTCAAAGACGTAGAACGTATAAAGAAATTGATAAATGAACACGAATAACGGTTTTATAGATACGCTTCTTTCACAGAAAAGCGAAGGTGTCAGAATTCGACTATTGGCAAAATATGACGCTGAATCTGTCATGAAGATTGTATGTGCCTTCCTGAACAACGAAGGAGGGTGGATCATTGTTGGCATCACAGAAGATGGATTGAGAACCGATGTCGATGCGCCTAATATGGCGACTGACATCCAGAGGAATGTTATTCAGAAAATCAAGCCGCTTCCTTTGGTGTATGTTCATGACGAAGAATACCAAGGAGGCAAGGTGGTTTTGGTGACTGTGATGAAGGGCGGTTTGCCACCATATTCTTACGATTCCAGTTATTACACTATAGCGGGAGATGCAATTATTAAACCTGGTGCAGATGAGATTAATTTATTGATTAGAAGGTCTTTGTCTTTGTTCTCTTCGTGGGAAAAAAGCATCTGTCTTGATGCCGAATGGGATGACTTGGATGCGAAATTAATGCAAAATGTGATCGATGAGGGATTGGCGAGTGGAAGGTTGAACTTAAGTAATGCTACCCCAGAGAGACTCCTTGGCCATTTGCAATTGACCGATGCACCGTATGTAAAAAATGGAGCCATGGCGTTGTTCGGGCTTGAAACGCATCGGTTCCTTCCACAAAGCAAAATGCGAATACAAGTGATGTTGGGAGGAAAGACTGCTGACCAATATGAAGACTCCGTGGTGTTGGAAGGCAATCTTATGGAGCTATCAAAACAAGCAAAAGACTACTTTATGCGTCGGTTACCCATGGTAAGTGAATTCCACCGTGAAGAGTGGGACAGAAAAGATTATATTGAATACCCCCAAGCCGTTCTGGATGAAGCTGTGACGAATGCCTTAATCCATCGGGATATGAGCGACACTACAGGAGAGGTGATTGTGTTTATTTATGCAGACAAGATAGAAATCATTAATCCGGGAACGATGCCAGATAACCTAATAAAGAGAAAAAACAAGGTGTTGTCCCATGTGTCATCGCCAAGAAATCCGTTGATGACAGAGGTTTTCTATATTGACGGCAAGATGGAAAAGACTGGTAGAGGTTTGAAGCTGATTCATGACCAAATGAATGAATTGAAGCGCAAACTGCCTGAGTGGGAGTGCGCAGAGGGGAAAACTAAACTGACCATCTATCGAGTACCAAATGTGGTTAGACTGAATGATAGGGCCACGAAGTTCTTGTCCACAAAGAAAGTGGGGGACAGCTTCTCAAAACAAGACTACTTGGAATACTGGAATCATAAGATTTCTGACGGAACCGCAAAAAACGACTTGCAATCCATGGTGAATGGTGCTCTATGCAAGCTGGAAGGTTCTGGACCAACAACCAAGTATATTGTAATTAGTACTAACCTTTGACTGATTATTGTCCGATAGAAATCTTATTAAACTGATTATGAATAAAATGATATTTTTGTTCTAAAGACATTGATTGTCCGATTATCGGACAATTCGAAAAACTATTGGTTAACATCAATTCTACATACTATGGACATCAAAGCAGTAAAATTCAGAAAAGACGGGTTCTATACCCAGCCCTTTGCCTTTGGCGGCGAAGAAGGACCCGATAAGTTTGACCGCAACATCCGCTATCGCGGCAGCTTGCAGAACTATGTGATTGACATGGGCTCGGAGGTGATTTTGGTGGATACGGGACTTCCCGCAGGCACACCAGAGGAAAACCCAGATGAGAACTCGCTCGCTTTCACCGGCAAGGACATCTGCAGCTATATGGATGCTTTGGCCGCATTAGGCTATAAGCCCGAACAAGTGACCAAAATCCTGCTCACTCACAAGCATGCAGACCACAGTGGCGAACTCCGTTCGTTCCCGAATGCGAAAATCTATGTGAATGCCGACGAAATGCAGGCAGCCGAGTTGCAGGGCTTACCCAACCTGGTGCCAGTGAGCTTTACCGACGGGGCGTATCACAACTTCCCCGACAGCCAGAAAATCTGTGACGGCGTGTGGTTCATCAAGGCCAAAGGTCACACCAATGGCAACAGCCTTGTCATCGCCGAGAACGAAGGCCTGTACTATATGTTCCAAGGCGACATCACATACGTGGATGAGGCTCTTTATGAGAACAAACTTTCGGTGGTGTACGACGACCTGTCAGCTGCCCGCGAGACATTAGACCGCGTACGCGAGTTTGTGCACAACAATCCCACGGTCTATCTCTCCACGCATTCGCCACAAGGCTATGAGAACTTGGAAGCCAAGCGCGTGATGGACCTCGACCACCCTGTGCCGACCGTCCTTGCCGAAGTGAACTTTACTAAGAAAGAAGCCTCCGGTAAGTACATCTGCTCCATCTGCGGCTATGTCTATGACCCTGCCGAGCACGATGGCATGGCTTTCGAAGACCTTCCCGACGACTGGAAATGCCCACGTTGCAAGCAAGGCAAGGAGAAGTTCAATAAGGCGTGAACAGCTATCAGCTTTCAGCCGTCAGCCATCAGCTATCAACTTGGTAGCAACGAGGCTGAAAGCTGATTGCTGACTGCTGACAGCCAAAAAATCGCATCTAAACAATTCTGTTCATGGTCTTAAACTACCAAATATCCAGTCCAGAAACAATGGAGCGAGCCATTTGCGAGTTGGGCATCGTCCCGTTTTTCACCAGCGCCATCCCGGGCTATTCCATCAAGGAACTCACCCAGCCTGGGTTTTGGTTTGACGGCGAAGAGGATTCGCTCGGTCCGTGGGACTGGAAGATTGACTGTCTCCAAAACGGCGGCATCGCCTACGGGAAGTTCCTCTGCGGGGGAAAAGCCGCCTTCGCGACAGTACCCTTCTACCGCGAACTGATGAACGTCCGACGCGCCACGACAACGCCCGACAAAAACGGCGAGCGCATCATGGAATATCTCGAAAAGCAAGGCAGCATCACCATCAAGGAGGTGCGTGCCTTGCTTGGCGTGAAGAAAGGTCAAGCCGATGCGGCTATAGGCAAGCTGATGCAGCAGTGTCGTGTCGTCACGGGAGCCATCGAGCGGGTGTATCGAGGACCCGAACAGGTTTACAACGGTTGGCAGGTGTCGTATTTCTGCACGCCCGAGTCGCTGTTCGAAGACTTCACCACGCTCCACACCGACCACACCCCAGAGGAGTCGCTGGAGTTTTTAATCGACCATATCACGAAGCTGACGGATGGAACAGCCTCACGGAAGCAGGTTTTGAAGGTGCTGAAATAAACTAAGGCAATCGAATGAAGCGCATCGTTTACATCGTTTTAGGCCTGATTTGTGTGGGACTTGACGCCTTAGGTGTGGTTGTGCCAGGATTGCCCACCACGCCTTTCTTGTCGTGTTGACAAAAGAAGACCGTACGACATTGCCTTGCTATGTGAAAACTTCATATCTTTGCACCATACAATAAAGAATCGGATTTTTACAATTATGGAATACATTAGAGTTACAAAAGACAATTTGGATAAGGAGCATATTTGCTGTGCCATTTCAAACAATAATGACGTCCAAGTGTCATCAAAAAAGTCGTGGCTTTTGGATAGGTTCAATGATGGACTGGTGTTCTTGAAGAGTGTGGAACGAGGCAAGTGCTTTATTGAATACATCCCTGCGGAAAATGCGTGGAATCCTATTGCCGCTGAGGGTTATATGTACATCGACTGTTTGTGGGTTTCCGGTTCGTTTAAGGGACACGGGTATTCAAACGACCTTTTGGAAAAATGCATCCAAGACAGCAAAGCGAAAGGGAAAAAAGGCTTGTGCATCCTTTCATCTGCCAAGAAAAAACCTTTCCTTTCCGACCCTAAGTTCCTTGCACATAAAGGATTCAAGGTATGTGATGAAGCCGATAATGGTATCCAACTGTGGTATCTGCCTTTTGCCAAAGGAACAGATGCCCCTACATTCAAGGAATGTGCCAGACATCCACACATTGAAGAAAAGGGATATGTGCTATTCTACACTAACCAATGTCCGTTCAATGGTAAGTATGTCCCCATCATCGAATCTTTGGCAAAGGAATACGGCATAGCTTTCAAAGCCTACCATCTTCAGAGCAAGGAAGATGCCCAAAACGCACCAACTCCCATTACTACTTATGCGGTTTTTTATGATGGCGAGTACATCACCAATGAACAGATGAATGATAAAAGATTCTTGAAGATGATAGGTAAATAGATGCAGATTCCCATGACTGAATTGGAGTTGTACTGATGATTTTACTTTGCGGGAATCGGAATCCGCATTTCAGGCAATGGCTTGGGTTGCGGATTTTTGTTTTCTCAGTTAGCAGTTCATTCTACATGAATTAAAGATTCTCCAAAGAAAGCGGAAAGCAGGGAAATGGTACGAATGGTAAAGTTGTGTTGCCCACTTAGCCATTTGGTGACTTCGCTGGGGCGTTTTCCCAAAGCATTTGCGAATTCCAGTTTCGACAATCCGCGTTCAGTCATCAAGTCATTGATGCGATTTGACAGGGCTATCTCCAAATCCACCTCTTGCTGTATGTTTGCAGGCACAGACGAGAGCATTTGCTGAAAAGAAGTGTTCATCGATTTCATAGGTCAAAGGTCTTGTCGGTCACTATTTTGTTTTCTGTCACTATGATGGTTCCACTTTCAGTACCTTCTTTTATTAGTTTGTCAAAGTTCCTGCTTCGCTCATAGTTAGTAACGCCTAAAAAATAAGGTGTAACGATGTTGTTGTAATAGCGACTGGATTTGAGAAAAAAGTGATATATTTCATTGATTATTAGCATTATAACA
>CACXQO010000056.1 GCA_902769815.1 uncultured Bacteroidia bacterium
TTTCAATGTGATTGGCGGAGAATACACCAGTCGCCCGCTGCATATCACGGTTCACCCTAACCCTACCCTACTCTCCTATCGCTGCGAGGTGCGCTATCCAGCCTACATCCACAGAAACAATGAAACTATGGATGCCAAAACGAGGCTCATCGTCCCGCAAGGCACCACTTTGAATTTCAGTTTCACCACCCGCGACACCGAGCAGATGACCGTCACCCGCGATTCGCTGAATATTGATTTGACTGCAAAAGACGATATCTTTGAATACCAGTTCGTTGCAGCGCAATCCACCAAGTTTGAGGTGCAAGTGCAGAACGCTTGGAACAATACTTTGGAACCCCTACCCTTCTCTGTCGATGTGCTTCCCGATGCCTATCCCGACATACGAGTGGAATCCTTTGATGAGCAACTTTCCACCGATGTTTATTTTTCAGGCCTTGTTACTGATGACTATGGTTTCAGCAAATTGACTTTCAACTGTTTGGTGAAAGAACCCATCGAAAAGAAAATCGTCAAACCCGTTGCATTAGACCTCAAACAAACCCAGCCTCGGCATTATGCCCGGTCAGAATATGGAGGTTTATTTTGAAGTTTGGGACAATGACGGTTTTCACGGCCCGAAATCGAAGCGGTCAGAAACTTTCACTTATTACAAGCCTTCGGAATCGGCTTTGGACAGCATCGCCAACGAGCAATCGGAGGACATTATGGAAAGGCTTCAAGAGAAGTCGCAAGCGGCTGACAAACTGCAAGATGAAATTGAGAAAATGCTGCAAGACCTCATCCAGAAGAAGGATTTGGACTGGTCGGACAAAGAGAAGATGAAAGACTTGTTGGAAAAGCAGCAGCAGATTCAGGATGAATGGAATAAGTTACAAGAGGAGCAAGAAAAGTTGGCTGATTTTATGAAAGAACACGAAATCGCCAATGAAGACCTCATCAAAAAGCAGGAGCAAATCAACAAACTTTTCGAAGAGGTGATTCCAGAGGAATTGCGCAAAATGATGGAGCAAATCGACAAACTTCTTGAGGATATGCCGCGTGAGCAGATGCAGCAGATGATGCAGGACATCAAGAAAAACAACCAGTCGATGCAGGAATTGCTCGACCGCAATTTGGCTTTGCTGGAGCAATTGAAAATGGAGAAAGACCTCAACGATTTGGCCAACAAATTGGAGAAGTTAGGGGAGGAGTTGCAGAAGCAAGAACCTGAAAACCAGAGCAAAGAAGCAGGGGAGGAGAGCGAACAAAAATCTGCCGAAGAAGCCAAGGAGGAATTCGACAAGATGATGGACGAACTTGACCAACTTTTGGAGAAAAACCAAGACTTGCAACAGCCTTTCAACATGGAAAAAGACGAGGAAATGGAAGAAAGCATCAACCAAGACCTCGACGATGCCATGCAACAAGAGCAATCGGGCGAGCAGCAACAATCGCAGAAAAAGAAGCAAGACGCAGGCCAGAAAATGCAACAGATGGCCAACCAAATGATGATGCAAATGCAGATGCAAGGTATGCAACAGATGGCCGAAGATGCCCATTTGATGCGCATTTTGCTTGAAAATGTGGTGCATGCCTCGCACGAGCAAGAAGCATTAATGACCGAAATTGGGACTTTGCGCACCGACGACCCCTCTTTGGTCGAGAAAATCATCCATCAAAAAGATGTGGCCGACAACTTCAACATGGTTCGCGACTCGTTGCGCAGCATGGCCATGCGCCAACCGATGATTCAAAACTTCGTCTTCGACGAATTGCACACCATCGAAAGCCAAACGGGAAACGCGATGAAATACCTCAACGACTTGAAACTTTCGCAAGCCGTGCGCCATCAGCAAACCGCGATGATGTCGATGAACAACTTGGCACTCATGTTGGCAGAGTCGTTGGAAAACATGGAGAACAGCATGGAATCGATGGGAATGCCTATGGCTTGTCCCAATCCAAAACCCGGACAAGGCCAACAAAGTATGCAAAACATGCAACAGTTGCAGCAACAGTTGAGCGAGCAACTCAAAAAAATGCAACAGCAGATGGAGAAACAAGGGCAACAACAACAAAACTCCATGAGCGAGGAATTTGCACGCATGGCCGCCGAACAGGAAATGTTGCGCCAAGGGATGCAGCAAATGCTCAACGAAATGAAGGAAAACGGGCAAATCGGCGACGATGGCCTGAACGAAATCATCAAGGACATGGAGAAGTTAGAGGAGGAGTTGGTGAACAAGAAAATCAACCGCCAGATGATTGAGCGCAGCCAACGGATTGAGTCGAGAATGTTGGAATCGCAGAAGGCGCAGGAGAAGCGCGAACAGGAGGAAAAACGAAAGTCGAATGAGTACAAAGGCTCGCATTTCGACAGGCAAATCGACGAGATTCTGTACAAGGAAACGCTCAAGAAAAACCAAGAGTTTTTGCGCACCAACCCGATTGAATACGCGCCCTATTACAAGGACAAAATCAATGAATATTACCTGAAGAAAAACACGCATTGAGATGATCAGATTCAGCACATTGGACGTGGAAATGCCGCCCATCAATCCGCAGCGCGTCAAGGCGTGGATTGAGAGCGTGGCGCAAGGTTACGGCAAGACGATAGGCGAATTGTACTACTATTTTTGCAGTGACGAAAGGCTGTTGGAAATCAACCGCGACCGCCTCGGCCACGACTTCTACACCGACATCGTGACCTTCCCGTTGACCGATTGCGAGACCGTTCTTTCAAGCGAATTTTGCATCAGCATCGACCGCATCAAGGAGAACGCGACGACCTTTGGGCGCAGTTACGAGAGCGAATTGCACCGCGTCATCATCCACGGCGTGTTGCATCTTATCGGCTTCGACGACCTTACCGATGAAGAAGAAAAAGTGATGCGTGAAAAAGAGGAAGAGGCGTTAGGAATGATGTTTAGTAAAAAGAATATCAATTAGTTAAAACGAATGTTTCCCGTGAAACACTGACAATAGGATGTATTTTGAACCGTATGATATAATTGTAGTAGGAGCCGGTCACGCCGGATGTGAAGCGGCAGCGGCGGCGGCCAATATGGGCAGCAAAGTCTTGTTGGTTACAATGGACTTGCGCCTGATGGCCTCCATGTCGTGCAATCCCGCTATGGGCGGCATTGCCAAGGGTCAAATCGTGCGCGAAATTGATGCGATGGGTGGTTATTCGGGCATCGTCAGTGATCGCACCATGATCCAATTCAGGATGCTCAACAAGTCGAAAGGTCCCGCTATGTGGAGTCCCCGCTGCCAAAGTGACAAGATGATGTTCTCCGCAGAATGGCGAAGCCTATTGGAAAAAACGCCTAATGTCGATTTCTGGCAAGACATGGTGACGGGTTTATTGGTTGTCGGCAATCAAGTAAAAGGCGTCACTACGGCAATGGGAGGTACCATCGAAAGCAAGGCCGTCATCCTCACCAATGGCACTTTCCTGAACGGTTTGATTCATATCGGCGAGCAGCATTTTTCGGGAGGCAGAATGGGTGAGGTGGCAAGTCACGGCATCTCCGAACAACTGAAAGAACTTGGCTTTGAAGTGAAACGATTGAAGACCGGAACACCCGTCCGCATCGATGGCAGAACCATCGATTTCAGCAAACTCATCGAACAAAAAGGTGATGATGAAGTGGTCGGTTTTTCCTATACTGAACCTTTCAGAATCCAAAAGCAAAGGAGTTGCTGGATTGCACACACCTCATTGAAAGTACACGAAACGCTACGAAAAGGCTTCAAATATTCACCCATGTTCAATGGCAGAATCCAAGGCGTTGGACCAAGATATTGTCCGAGCATTGAAGACAAAATCGAGCGTTTTTCGGGCAAGGACAGCCACCAACTTTTTGTGGAACCCGAAGGCTGGACAACAGAAGAATATTACCTCAACG
This sequence comes from uncultured Bacteroidia bacterium, assembly GCA_902769815.1. Lineage (GTDB taxonomy): Bacteria > Bacteroidota > Bacteroidia > Bacteroidales > F082 > Limimorpha. The sequence goes on from CACXQO010000056.1 coordinate 3,894, forward strand.
GCTTCAGTTCCTCATTGCCTGACTACATCCAATATGAGGCATTAAGGCAAATCGAAGGCTTCGAAAACGCCAAGATATTCCGCCCTGGGTATGCCATCGAATATGATTATTTCCCGCCTGAACAGCTACATCATTCTTTGGAAACAAGGCTCATGCACGGCCTCTTTTTTGCCGGACAAATCAACGGGACGACGGGTTATGAGGAAGCCGCTTGTCAAGGCATGATGGCAGGCATCAATGCAAGTTTGGCCTTGCGCGACGACAAGCCTTTGGTGCTGTCAAGGTATGAGGCTTATATCGGCGTGCTTATTGACGACCTCATCACAAAGGGTGTGGACGAACCTTACAGAATGTTCACGAGTAGGGCAGAGCATCGCATTTTGTTGCGCCAAGACAACGCTGATGCACGGCTTACGGAGATGTCATATCGATTAGGATTGGCCAAGGAAGACCGCTATCAAAAGTATCAGGAAAAGCGTCAAAAAGTCGAGGAAATCAAGAATTTTTTGAATGAGAATTATGTCTACCCCGACCAAATTAACGGACTTTTGGAACAAAAGGAAAGCACGAAGATAGAGCAAAAAATGAAAATGTCCTATCTTTTGCTGCGGCCACAAATCAGTTTGGCGGAAATGATAGATGCATTGCCCACTTTGGAGCAATATAAGAACGAAGACAGATTTGGAAGGGAATGTCTTGAGGAGGCGGAAATCCAAATCAAATACGACAGTTATATCCAAAAGGAAGACGAGCTCGCAGACAAGTTAAGACGTTTGGAAAATGTGAAACTGCCAAAAGATTTCGACTTCCATAGCATCCAATCCTTGTCCTACGAATCGCGGGAGAAACTGAACAAATACCAACCTGAAACCTTGGGGCAAGCCTCAAGAATCAGCGGGATTTCACCAGCCGACATCAATGTGCTGGCCATATTTTTAGGACGATAACAGAATTGTTTCACATGAAACACCATAGAAAATGAACAACAATTGCCCTTGGTGCGGCTCCGAAAAAGCACAAATCAATCTTTGGTTGAAGGACGAATTCCTGACCAAAGAGGATTTTCACATTTGCGAATGTCTGAATTGCGGCTTACTTTATACCATGCCCCGACCAAGCAAAGACAAAATCGGGGAGTATTATAAATCCGAAGAGTATTACAGCCATCAGGAAAACAAGAAAGGCTTCATCCCTAAGGTGTATGAGGCGGTCAAAAAAGTGAACCTGAAACACAAATATCGTCTTGCCACAGACGGAATCAAAGAAGGAAAATTGTTGGATATTGGATGCGGCGTAGGCGATTTTTTACACACCGCAGAAGAACACGGATGGGAATGTACCGGCGTTGAACCTTCAGACGAGGCAAAGGCCATAGCAAGGAGAAGAATCAAGGCCGAGATTATCGCAAGTGCGGATTTGGAGCAAATTCCAGATGCAACTTTTGATGTCATTACCATGTGGCATGTGTTGGAGCATGTGGACAATTTGAAATGGCAGATGGAGCAATTGCAGCGATTAATTAAAAACAACGGTAGAATAGTCATTGCTGTACCAAATTATAAATCCTACGACGGGCAATATTACAAGGAACTTTGGGCGGCCTACGATGTGCCAAGGCATTTAAACCATTTCAGCAAGCAGACCATCACAAAGATTTTCGCCTCAGTAGGGTTGAAACTGACTCGAACCGAAAAGTTGGTTTGGGATGCTTATTACATATCATATATGAGCGAACAGTACAAGCATCATTCGCTCCCATTAATAAAAGGAGCGTTGAGAGGTTTGGTGTCGAACTGCAAGGCGAGGCGGTCTGGTGAATGGTCAAGCATGGTATACATTTTTGAGAAAAAACGATAAAATCCAAAATTTGGCCGTTTTTAGGCGATTTCAGGCATTTTGGCAGGTTTTTGAATCAGGACATCACCAAGAGCAAGAAAAGCAAAATTAGAAAACGTTTTATAACTCACACAATATCAACAGAAAAAAGGGGTTTTAAGAAAAAAGAGCAAATGAGGAACAAAAAAAGAAGACGGATAGGTAGCATTTTGTGTTGGAGCAGCATTGGATTGTCACTTCTGCTCGGCATGTTCCTTCATTTGGCACTGAATGAAAAATCCTTGCAACGAAATATTCAGAAATCGGTGTTGCGAATGGACAACGATATGCAGACACTGATTGAAAAAGGCCTGAATCACGACGAACTCGAGAAAACTCAAACAGGACTGACGGTATTTATGAACGACACTTTAGTCTTCTGGAACCGAAACGACGTCAACCCCAAGTTAATGAAAAGAAAAGTACAAATAGGCCGCGATACGATTTGCCCTTTGCTTTCCGGCAACTACTTTGTGAAGTCGTACCAAAATGCATCGATGACCTATTTCGTGTACAAATTGGTCAGCACCAACTATCAAATCGAGAACCAATATTTTGAAAACCGCTTCCAAACCCTTCCGAAATTCATCGATGCCGATATTCAGTTTTCAGAAAACGGTGAGGGAATCCCCATTGTGAACGAAGAAGGCAAATGCTTGGCTAACTACAAGATCGTAGGAAAACCAAAACTTCAAAAAACGTTTCTGTTTTGGCCATTGCCTTTCATCATTTTGTTCATTATCGGAGCAACATTATCACTCGATCGAGGCGGTAAAAAACAAAACGGCGGAAAAAAGCGACCTCATGTCATAGAAATCGGCATTGCCATTATCATCATAATTTCCGCGATTGGAACATACATTTACTTCAGAATCAGCGAGAATCAGGAAAACGAGCAGATGAAACAGCAGGCACAAAACTTCATGGAAAAACGCGACAATTCCTTTGAAATGAGTTATGCGACCTTTGCAGAACAGATGAAATCCGACACCAACATCAGGGAAATGCTGTTTGCCGAAAGCAATGTGCTTGCCGATGTCATTTTGGGCTATTCCCAAGAACTCCTTTTCGATGAGACCATGCGATCCTACATCACTTCGCTAACGCTTTGTGCCCCTGGCGAAGAAATCATCATCCAGCCCGAAGGTTACAGCACTGATTGTGATGACTATTTCCTTGAAAAATTGGCCAACAACAAGCAGAAAAGGGTAGGGGATGGCTTGTATTTCATGGATTATTACACATTGGACCCCAATTACTTAGGAAAAATCAAAATCGTTTCCAAGGATTCTTTGCGGCAAAAAACCCTCTATTTTGAGTTCTACAAGCCCATTGCGCCAGAAGGCTTCGGTTTCCCACAACTCCTGCAAGAATCGAACAGCCAAAAGCCATACGAATATTCGGTGGCGAACTATCGCGACAACTTACTTGTCTACAAATATGGTCGATATGTTTACCCGAATTTTTTGAACAGCCTGAAAATCAAAGACCAAGAAATCAGTTTCAGCAAAAAATACAAGCATTACGCCATCAAAAAGGAAGGCAACGATGCCATCGTCATCAGTACTCCAACCAAAGGATGGTCGGAAACAACCGCTCCCTTTGCGATATTCTTCCTTGGATTGTCACTGCCTTTCTTGCTGATAGTCTGGTTGATACGACCCAAGGAACACCACAGATGGCGCGACAGGAGTTTCCGCAGAAGGCTCCAAACCCTCATCTTTTCGACGCTTGGCATTTCCTTCCTTGCCATTGGTCCGGTATCCGTCGTTTACATGCAAACTTTATACAACCAAAAGACGACGGCTTCACAATTCGAAACCACGCGAACCCTCTCCCTTGAAATGCGCAACGACCTCGATTTCAAGACATTGCTAAGAACTGCTTCGAGGGACAATTGGATGGAAATCCTGCAACATTATGCCACCACTTTCTTCACAGACTTGAATCTCTACCAACTCAACGGACAACTGTTGGCCACCACACGTCCTGAAATATACGACCTGAACCTGCAAACCCCGTTGATGAACGCGGTGGCTTACCAACAGATGCACCGCAACAAGGAACTGTTTTTCACACACATAGAGTATCTTGGAAAAGGTAAGTATGAATCATCCTACATTCCTATCGCCGACGAAAACGGCAATACGCTGGCCTATCTCAACACGCCTTATTTCTCCAGTGCCACTGACCTACAAAAAGAAATCCTGAATTTTGTACTCACCTATATTAATATCATCCTTATTTTATTAGGCATAGCTTTGCTGTTCATCCTCCATCTCACCAACCGCTTGACGCAACCTTTGTCATTGATTCAGAATAAATTAGGTGACATCAAAATCGACCAGAAGAACGAACCCATCGAATGGAAAGGCGACGACGAAATTGGGGCTTTGGTGAGGCAATACAACCAATTGATTGTGGAATTGGAGAAAAGTGCCGTTGAACTGAAACGTACCACGACCGAATCGGCATGGCGCGGTGTGGCAAGGCAAGTGGCACACGAAATCAAGAACTCGCTGACACCCATGCGGTTAAGCGTGCAAATGCTGCAACGCAACATCGAAAACGGCAAGGCAACGCCCGAACAGACACAACGCACGGCCAACACGCTCATCGAACAAATCGATGCCCTCTCAGACATCGCCTCCTCGTTCTCGCGCTATGCCAAACTGCCTGAAAACCATCCTGCTCCATTGGATTTGGCCGAGTTGGTCGGCAATGTGGTGAACCTTTATGACAATGAGGAAAACATTGAATTTGCATACCATTACGACCAAGCGCAAAACCACACTTTCAACGGCGACAAGACCAACCTGAACAGTGCCGTCGGCAACCTCGTCAAAAATGCCGTGCAAGCCATTGGAAACAAGCCCGACGGCAAGATTGAAGTTTCGCTGCAATCCACTGAAACATCGTTCATTATCAGCGTGAAAGACAATGGAAAGGGCATCAAAGACGAGGACAAAGACCGCATTTTCCTGCCCAATTTCACCACCAAATCAGGTGGCTCGGGCGTGGGGCTTTCGCTGACCTACAACATCGTGCAGGCCGCCGGCGGGACGATTTCATTTGAAAGCCAAGAAAATGTCGGCACAAGATTCCAAATCGAATTGCCAATACAAAACAAGCCAAACCCATGACAGGTCCACAATTGCTTATCGTAGCCATCATTGCGGTACTCGTAATGGCTTTCCTTATCACGATGGTCGTGCTGAATAGTCAGGCGAAAAAGATGTTTTCCGCCAATTCGAGGTTGGTGAACAACCAGAACGCCTTGCTTGAACAAAACAAACGGCAGGAAAAAGACAAAACAGCGTTGAAAAAACGAATCAACGAATTGGAGGAAGAACTAAAGCAACAAGCAGGGGATGAAGTGGCACAACTGAAGGAGCAAACGCGCGAGTATCGCGAGAACATCGAACAGACTGCCGACATGGGCGACGAAGAACTGATGATTTGGATCGACCAAAAAATGGATGAAACAAACCTCTACACCGATACCGACCTCACACTGAAGACATTAGCAAACGCCCTCGGATTGACACAACGGCGACTGAATGTTTTGTTCAAAAACCATCCAAAATATGCCAACTTGGGTGACTATCTCAACGAGAAGCGAGTTTTGCTGGCCTGTAGGCTGTTGCACGAGAAACCCAACTGGACCATCGAGGCCATTGGGACGGAGGCTGGGTTCGGCAGTCGCCGCACGTTCCAAATGGAAATGAAACGCAGGTTCGGCATCACGCCAATGCAATACCGAAAGGGAATGGAAAATGCTGTAAATCAAGAAAGGACAGATACTTCAGACTAACACCCGCCGCTGCATCCAAGCATAAACGACGATGACGGCAATAGTGGAAACTTCCATAACCCAATTGACCCAAACCGACTCCAAACCTATCAGGAACGAAACAACAGGCACAATGCTGGAAATGAGGATGTAAAGCGCCATCCAAACGCCCACCTGATGCAGCCTCCCTCTGTAACTGAAAGCAATGGCGCAGCCCAAAGGCAGATAAACCAGCATCAACGAAACGGCCACGGGCAGGCCAACGCTATACATCAAGGCTGGAATCAATTCCGTCAAAAACCCAGCGAAATTCAACGCGATGACCACCCACCACCACGCCGTAAACGGACGATAAAGCGGCTTCATACCTCGCAACAGTCCAAAATACATCACCAAGGCCCCAAAGGTCTGTACGAAGCCTCGCACCCACGAGAGATGGGCATCATCCATCCAGTGCATCATCGGCGCATAGTTGACGGCGGCCTGCAAAAGGTAGCACACGAAAGCCGCCTCGATGAGCCAGCGGGGTAGACCGCTGTCCACGTGATTTACAAGAGATTGGTTTTCGATGCTTATCGCCTTTTCGATGTGTTTTTGCTCCTGTTCCACGGCTGCAAAAGTACAATTTTATTGCGACAACAAACAAAAA